>NZ_JBGOOI010000063.1:21642-26521 GCF_041439605.1 Vibrio sp. 1F169
CGCTGCCGACACATTCACCTCCACCGTATTACTGGGGATGCCATCTTTGGTGGCCATTACTGTGGTATAGCCCTCGTTAGTAGCAGTAAATACGCCAGTCTCATCAAAGCGCCCTACATCAGAATTGCTTGTGTGCCAATCACTCACGTTTAAATCCGTCAAGGTGCGAGATGAACCATCAGAGTAGTGACCAACCGTTTCAAAGGGCTGCTTGTTGCCCGCGGCAAGAGTTAGTTGACTGACACCTTTCATCACTATCGGAGAAGCGACGATATCAATACGTTCTAATTTTATGGTTGATCCAGAGAAGGCGCCTTCTGAATTACAACCAGTTAATAACGTTAGTATTGAAAAAACCACTATTACAAATAAGGCTTTAAAACATTTAATCATAATAACTTACTCTTGGAACTGAAAACTGGGGATGGTAACTTCAACTCGGCGATTTTTAGCTCGCCCCTCTGCGGTCTTGTTGTCAGCAACAGGTTGAGACTCACCTTCACCTCTCCACTCAAGTTGTGTCTGTGTGGCACCCAATTCAATCAGTTTATTGACGACCGCTTGAGCACGATGCTCAGATAGGTTTTGATTGTAGAGGGCTGAGCCTGTTGAGTCAGTGTGTCCAACAACTGTGGCCTGAGCTTGTGGGTAAGAATTTAATATTGAAGAGATTTCAGTTAATTGGTCAATAAACTCTTGGCTAGGATCGCCTGAATCAAAACCAGACAATATATCTGTAGTTTTTGGTGAAAATGCCTGTATTTGAGGCGGTGTTTTTACAGTGGCTGTCTCTTTAACGGGAGTATCTTCAATAATAGACGTTGGCGCTGTTTCGACTAACGCTGGTTGAGTTGTACTGCCAAACGTATAGGTTAGACTGACCAACAATCCACGGCTATCATACTTACCCGTGTTTGACTTACCAATACTGTCAATGTATTGATAGCCCGTTGATAATCGGACGTTAGGGTTAAAGTGATAGTTAATCCCCACCCCACCGAGAGGAGAAAAACCTGTTGCATCGCTCTTACTTGAAGACAGTTGCGTTTTTTCCATGTCCCAATAAGCAGCACCAAGTCGACCGTATAAACTTAGGTTATCTTGTAGGTACCAATCGTAACGAAGAGTGCTTTCAATCAACCAAGTTTTAACATTAACCGAGTGGCATCCATCCGCCTTTAGTTCATCGTGATCTTGATAGCCTAAATCCCAACTCCAAGAGGGAGTAAACTGTAACCCGCTATAGAGACCTAAAATTGTGCCCTCTGGATTTGAGTGATTGCAATTCTCCTCCAGAGCCCCTTGGTATCCCCCTACTACGCCAACAAAAAACTGAGGGGATTCTGTCGCGGCTAGTACAGGAACACTGAAGAATAAACAGGTAAGTAGTATTATTTTTTTCATAAATTCCAGATAGATAGTATCATTTTTGAATAAACATTAAATATTCTCAACAGCTTTAGACCTATACCACTGTATAAGCGAACGTCCTACTTACGAGCTACGCTAGGTGTTCCTCTTACGCCAGAGCTCTTCATCGCCATATCAATGTTTTAAGCGCTTCTTTAGCTATGAATATTATAATTCAGTCTTCAGTCAAATTAAGGAAGCTAAACGAAAATTAATATTAATTAATTTATTATTTAAATATAAATTAATTAGTTAACCGTCAAGGCATAATAAAATACTTGTGATGTAATCTTTTTAAAGTCGAGGAGTCTCATCCCCTAACAGAGCATTACGTCCTTTATATTTTCAATAGGTCTTTCATATTACGGATAACAAACATATGGACTATTTACTATTTTTTACAATTTGTGTAGCTGCTACTTTTTCCCCGGGGCCTGCGGTGTTATTGACTGTGAAAAATTCAGCCGTGTATGGGGTTGAGCGAGCGGTCTCAGGGATTCTTGGAAATATTGCAGCTATGATCACAATGGCAGGCTTATCGGCTACAGGTTTAGGTGTTCTTCTTTTGGCATCTGAATCATTATTCCTATTTATTAAAATGGTTGGCGGAATATATCTACTTTTACTTGGAATAAAGACGTGGAGATCAAACAAACGGACTTTAAAAAATTATGATCCCCAAGCTAGCGCGCATAACAGAAAGATGTTGTTTCGTGAAGCGTATCTGGTTGGTGTAACTAACCCAAAGGCTATCGTGTTTTATTCGGCCTTGTTTCCTCAGTTTATCGAAGTTGAACATTCCATCATACCGCAATTTATCTTGCTTACACTCACCTTTACCTCGTCGTCATTCCTAGCACTTTTAACATACGCGTTAGTAACAAAGAAGCTTAAGTTTTGGCTTATAAAGGAAAAGGTTAGAGCGACATTTAATAAGGTTACTGGAGGGATATTTATTGGATTTGGCTTGTCTTTGATTATTAGCAACAAGACATAGAAGTTGTTTTAATAATGACTTCAACGCTACATGGACGACCGTTCCTCACTTAGACTTAATATATGAGTAGAGTGACTCGCCTGAACAAACTTAGCTCAAGCTGTTTTTACCACTGCTACCACTGCCCTTTCCAAACACTACCATTTGTATGACAAGATTAATACGATGAGCTAAATTAGTGGAACAGAAAACCTTGTACAAGGGCTCAGCATAACCCGCCACACCTCTTCAAAGGAGTCAAAGTATGCGTTTTTAATCGCCTTAAAATCACTCTTGGATTAATATTAGAAGAACAAACCATACAAATGGTAAAAATTGCGCAACAAACATCATCCGTCCTAATGTCCTCTTTGCTACAGTCATAACGTTTTACCACTCTAATAAGTAAACACGCCAAACTTTAGCTCTTTACTTAAAAACAAGATGCTCACAATCACATATAATCTTGATAAAGAATCATTATTTATCAAGATTAGAAAATTAAACCTTCAACTTATGAGCTGAGCAGCTAAGTTGACTCAAAGACTTAGATTAATGACCAAGCCTCGCTATAAAGAAACTAACTGGAAGCAATATAATCAAGCTTTAATCAGTCATTAGTCACTGATATTTTGGATTGGTGAAGAAGCAATTCAGCATTTAGCCGTTGATGCTACAGGGCTGAAGGTCTACGGTGAGGCAAGTGAAAAGTAAATGAGCATAGACCTCCAAGTGTGACTGCCCTCAAACACGAATTTCACCAAAACCCTAACCTTAAAATTTGATGTACTTATGTTATTCCGACAGATATTTTCATCACCATTCCCAAAAATCCACTTCATATCTAAGCCGTTCAACCTCCTCATCGGTAAGTTCAGGTATTGCTTTGATAGGTCTTCCTCTGCGTTTAGGGGGAGATTTCGTCAGCTTAGGTTTGGATGCTCTTACTTTTCGAGTTTTAGGGTTACTCACAAGCTGACCTGATAATATTCCACTAATAACTTCCCCTATCGCCTCAGCAGATTGCGATACTTGCGCATCATCCACGTGAGCATAACGAAGCGTGGATGAAATGCGCGTGTGACCCAACAGTTTCGACACCATTGGGATAGGATACCCCTCTAACACCGCATAACTGGCAAAGGTATGGCGCAAATCGTGAATACGAACATCCTCGATATGGGCTAAGGCTCGCACCTGTTGCCAGACCAGACTAACCTTAGTCGACCGACTCACAAAACGACGCAAGGGCATAAACACATCATCGTGTGATTCGCTACGATGCGCCCATACTTGCTGTGGTATGTCTGAAAGGAGTTTCTGCGCTTCCTTGCCCACATACACCACCTTCGCACCCGTTTTGCTGTCCGGCAAATGCCACTCCCTTCCTTTAACAAAAGACCATTGCAGGCCTGTTACCTCTGAAATTCGACACCCCGTTAACAACACCAGTTTTAGCACCAGACAACAGCACGCTTCCAGATCACCTTG
Source organism: Vibrio sp. 1F169 (assembly GCF_041439605.1). Classification (NCBI taxonomy): domain Bacteria; kingdom Pseudomonadati; phylum Pseudomonadota; class Gammaproteobacteria; order Vibrionales; family Vibrionaceae; genus Vibrio; species Vibrio sp. 1F169. The sequence continues at coordinate 25,520 of NZ_JBGOOI010000063.1, forward strand.
CTGGCTGACCACAGTTAATGCCTTCTGCATTCGCGCTAACTCATCCAAACTCAAAAAACGATTGAGTTTTTTTTTGCGATTTTGCTTAAGACCGTCACAAGGGTTATTCATGCAATAACCTTGCTTCACCGCATATTTGAAGATAGAACGAAGCACATCAAGATTACGGTTGGCAGCCCCTGCGTAATTCTGGCTGAGTTCATCAAACCAACGATGCACATGACACGAATCAATACGGCTGACAGGAAAACGTCCAAACTCGGGCAACAAATGCTTTTTTAAGGCGCTCGACGCTGTCCCTTGTGTACTCACTTTCCATCCCTTGCAGACCTTATCCGTCCATTCTTCTTTCACCAACGCATCAAAGCGGATCAACCGTATCGGTTTCGTCTCTTTGTCTAAAAAAGAGGCCTGTAAAGCACGTACGTGTTGTCTCACTTTTTTTAGTGTCAGTTGTCCCACTGCCGCCAACGTCTTATTGGGAATGGATAAATGAGTCACATAGAAACGGCGACCATCGGTATAAACTCGAACTCCTAACGCTGGCACTTGGGTATCCCACACCGTATACGTTCGAGTTTTCGAATGAAGTGATTGAATCACTTTAGAAGTAAATAACAGTGACTTCATGAGCGCATACCTTTAACGAGCACTCCCGACACATGAGAAGCGGCCTGACACACGTCATCACGTCCCAAATGTGCATACTTTAGCGTCGTTTCCGCTTCAGCATGCCCCAAAAGGCGACTCAGCACGATCAAGTTTACCTTCGACTGAATGGCAATACTGGCGTAGGTGTGACGTAAATCATGCAAACGTACACCTTCCAATCCTGCCAACTGGCGAGCCTGTCGCCAGAATATACCCAACTGATTGGTGGATATGGGTTGAGTGTTACAAGGGGTTGGAAACAGGTAAGGACTCTCTGATTGCCATGCATCAAGATAAGCTCTAACTTGTGAGCAAAGGTAAACCGTTTTCGCCCCCGTTTTACTGTCTAGT
>NZ_JBGOOI010000064.1:0-25647 GCF_041439605.1 Vibrio sp. 1F169
AAGAGAAGCTGCTTAATAAGCAAGCAAATGATGACAACTACCTTGAAAAACACCGACATGGTCGAGCACATAGACACTGCTTCTCACGTGGTTTTCAACGGCTACAGCTTTCAGGCTATCGCTCACAACGTCCAGCAGGTTGTTGTTCAAAAGGCTGTTTTTAGGAGTGTAATTTGCTCTAAGGTCTTTTGAAATATTTGTCATTACAGATGCTAAGCCATACTTAGATACTTCAGCAGGAGTCATATAATGCATTCCTTGAGCCGGAGCAGCTTTCAGTGTAAACCAGTAGAAGCCGCTCGGATCTGGTAATCCCATCTTTTTATAATAATCAATGTAGGGTTTATGCTCACTATGACCAACAGGCAATGAAGCCCCTTGTAAAGACCCTTGTGCCCATGAGTGAACGCCTAATCGAGCACCTGGTTCAATCGTTCTTTTCACACCCGCAGCGAAAAGGTCAGTTCCCCCCGAAGCGACATGTCCAATAGAGCTAATGTACGTGTCTAATTTTTTCGCTCTTACTTTGTACGCTAGTTGAATGTTGGCATCATCATTCATAGAGCCACCCATATCGATGAAGTTCAGCGTTTTTGTATTCGGGTGAGCTTTCATCATATCGTCAAATGCTTTGGGGCTACCACTACATGCAACGCCATTGACACTCGCTATTGTACCCTTAATCTTGAAGGTTAAGGCTGTATCCCCTTGTAAGGGTTGCGAACATTTAGAGATAAATACCACTGGCTTTTGCGTTGGCTTAACTGTTGGTTTTTTCGCGGGAGTCGATGAGCCTCCTCCGCCACATCCGGTTACAGTGATTAGTAGAGCTGCAGATAAAATGCTTGTTTTCATTGGGGTCCCTAAAAATTTATATTCACAAATTAATTAGTAAGAAGAATAATTTATACAGGACATCAATACTGTATGACTTTGTCAGGTGTTCATTACATAAAATTACAGTGCTTAACTATATGATTTTGGTTTGTTGATTTGTTGATTTGTTGATTTGTTGATTTGTTGATTTGTTATCTTCACGTCTAACCGCTTTTGAATCGAGAATACGCAGGAGAATTTGTGGGTGGGGAAGGGAGGTTGTGGGTAACGGAAATAATCTCGGGGAATAAAAAAACCTCCGTATATACGGAGGTTTTTATTTATCTGATACTGACTTCGTTAAAGAAGAAGCAAGCCGATATTAGAAGTTAGCAGAGCGTGGTGTACGTGGGAACGGGATAACGTCACGAACGTTGCCCATACCTGTTACGTAAGACACTAGACGCTCAAAGCCAAGACCGAAGCCTGCGTGAGGTACTGTGCCGTATTTACGTAGGTCGCGGTACCAGCTCATGTGCTCAGGGTCGATACCCATACCAATCATGCGCTCGTCTAGAATGTCTAGACGCTCTTCACGTTGTGCACCACCGATGATTTCACCGATGCCTGGTGCAAGTACGTCCATTGCTGCAACTGTCTTGCCGTCGTCGTTTAAGCGCATGTAGAAAGCTTTGATGTCTTTCGGGTAGTTCTTAACGATAACAGGTGCTTTGAAGTGTTCTTCAGCTAGGTAACGCTCATGCTCAGAAGACATGTCGATGCCCCACTCAACGTCGAATTCAAATTTCTTACCAGAATCTAGTAGGATTTGGATTGCGTCAGTGTAGTCAACTTGTGCGAAATCAGCGTCTACAAATTGCTCTAGACGAGTGATTGCTTCTTTGTCGATGCGAGAAGCGAAGAACTCAAGGTCGTCTCGGCGCTCTTCAAGAACAGCAGCGAAAACGTACTTAAGCATGTCTTCAGCCAGTTTCGCTACATCGTCAAGGTCTGCAAACGCAACTTCAGGCTCAACCATCCAGAACTCAGCTAGGTGGCGGCTTGTGTTTGAGTTTTCAGCACGGAACGTAGGACCGAACGTGTAAACCTTGCTTAGTGCACAAGCGTAAGCTTCAGCATTAAGTTGACCAGATACTGTAAGGAAAGTTTCCTTACCGAAGAAATCTTCATTGAAGTCAACTTTGCCTTCGTCAGTGCGAGGTAGGTTCTCCATGTCTAGCGTCGATACGCGGAACATTTCACCAGCGCCTTCTGCATCAGATGCAGTGATAAGCGGAGCTGAAGTCCAGAAGAAACCTTGCTCGTGGTAGAAACGGTGAATCGCTTGAGATAAACAGTTACGTACACGTGCTACTGCGCCGATCACGTTTGTACGTGGGCGTAGGTGAGCAACTTCACGAAGGTATTCGATAGAGTGACGTGTCTTAGCCATTGGGTAAGTGTCAGCGTCTTCAACCCAGCCTACAACTTTAACGTCAGTTGCTGCTAGTTCGAAGTCTTGACCTTTCGCAGGAGACTCAACAATCTTACCCGTTACTTCAACAGAGCAGCCAGTTGTTAGCTTTAATACTTCGTCTTCGTAATTATTAAGATTATTAGGAACCACGGCCTGAATCGGGTCGAAACAAGAGCCGTCATAAATGGCAAGGAAAGAGATTCCAGCTTTGGAATCACGACGTGAACGGATCCAGCCGCGAACAGTTACTTCACTGTCTACCGCTAGCTTGCCGCCAAGTACGTCTGTTACAGGCGCGTAAGTCATGTTGATTTCATTCTCCATTGAGGGACAAATTCAACTCAAAGTCTCTAGCATTGCTGCAAATAAATATACATTTGCACAATAATTAGCCGAAACATTAAGTTGTATAAACTTTTTAAATCGATTGAACATATTACCTGTCATACCGACAGCTTCAACCTTTATTCTTGCTTGGTGAAAGAAATATTGTGTCTACTGAGCAGAAATACCTTTTAGGGTGTGTTTTTTGTTCGATTTGGCTTTCTGTTTGGTATTTGTTTGAGTGCTAAGGAGGTGCGCTAGCGCTAATGGTTAAGTATTCTTCAATACCTTGTAAATCGATGTGAGCAGAGTGATTGAAATGACATGAACTGAAGTTGATTACAACATAGAGCTGGCTGAAATCGAGTCCGCTAGCGGTTTTTGGCCGGATTAAGAAGCGTTAATATTCGAAACCTTTGTTTGCAATATTGGTCGTGTGATTAAAGTGGCACTCACTCTATATTGTCAGCCATTCTGACCTGTGTAGGACAAACGCGATAAAAAAAAGCACAGGTGTTGATTTCGTTCTACTAAACAATCACCCACTAAAGGAGTTTAATGTTCACGTGTTAATTACGCCGCCTTAACCCCTGCATTCTCTCTACACCCGCACTTTTCGAGCGCTCGCTCATTCAAGAAAAACAGTCGATCAAATTATGTCTCAACAAGGCAGGGCTGGCTGTACAAGTAAAAGAGAATTACATGCTTAATTATTTAAAAAAACACTGGTTATCAAACGTTAAAGGAGATTCATTATCTGGGATTGTGGTTGCACTCGCATTGATCCCTGAAGCCATCGCATTTTCAATTATTGCAGGCGTTGACCCTAAAGTAGGGCTCTATGCCTCGTTCTGTATTTGTGTCGTCACTGCTTTGGTTGGCAGTCGTCCGGGGATGATTTCCGGTGCAACAGGCGCTATGGCGCTATTAATGGTCACCTTGGTGAGAGATCACGGACTAGAATATCTACTCGCTGCTTCATTTTTAGCTGGCGTCATTCAAATCGCAGCCGGGTATCTTAAGCTTGGTAACCTAATGAATTTCGTTTCCAAATCGGTGATTACTGGATTTGTTAACGCGCTCGCGATTCTCATTTTCATGGCCCAGCTTCCTGAGTTGATCAACGTTCCTTCAAGTGTTTACGTGTTAGTCGCTTTGGGTTTGGCGATCATTTATCTGCTTCCTTATTTTCCCAAGTTTGGTCGTGCAATACCTTCTCCATTAGTCGCGATTGTTGCCCTGACTATTATCAGTTTGTTATTTGGTTTAGATGTCAGAACGATTGGCGATATGGGCAAGCTTCCGGATTCACTGCCTGTGTTCTTGATCCCTAATATTCCATTCACGTTTGATACGCTCACAACCATCCTTCCATATTCTATTGCTCTATCTCTTGTAGGTTTATTGGAATCATTGATGACGGCGACGATCGTGGATGACCTGACCGATACTGAAAGTAATAAGAACAATGAATGCAAAGGGCAGGGTGTAGCGAACATCGTGGCTTCACTATTTGGTGGTATGGCGGGGTGTGCGATGATTGGCCAGTCGATCATTAACATCAAATCAGGCGGTTTAACCCGATTATCCAGTATGATCGCTGGGGTTGTTTTGTTGCTAATGGTGGTGTTTGTTTCTGATTGGTTGAAGCTGATACCGATGGCGGCTTTAGTATCTGTGATGATCATGGTTTCAATCGGCACGTTTTCATGGCGTTCTGTTGTTGAACTTAAAGATCACACGCTCCCTACTAATGTGACGATGCTAGCGACCGTAGCGGTGGTGGTGTTTACGCACAATCTCGCGATAGGTGTTGCAGTTGGCGTGGTGTTGTCAGCTTTGTTTTATGCGCATGCCAGCAAGTCGATGGTCTTTATATCTGATGAAGTGGTGACTAACGAACTGCACACCACCCATCGAGTAAAAGGCCATGTCTTTTTTGCTTCTTCAGATGCGTTTGTCGATCTATTTGACTATGACAAGGCCACGTCTTTAGTGACGATCGATATATCGGATGCATCGTTCCTAGATAACACGTCGGTTGAGGCGCTTGATAAGGTCGTGTTTAAGTTCCGAAAAAAGGGTGCTTATGTAGAGGTCGCAGGAATGGATACCGTGAGTGCGAATCTGATATTCAAGCACGCGATGTACCACAAGCATAAAGATTTAACCGCGGTTTCCATTACGCACTAATCGTGGTTTAAGGTGATCTTAAAATCTTAAAATCTTAAAATCTTAAAATCTTAAAGCCCGAACTAGACATTGTTATGAAGATAAAGCGCTCATCTTTGAGCGCTTTTTTGTTGATGTCGCTAGGGGAATTCTAACGGCCTATGACTGACCTTTATCGTTGGTATTTGAGTTCGATAAGGTGAATTGATTGATAAGAGATTCAAGGTGATCCGACAGCTCTTCTAAATCATTACTGATTCCACGAGTTTCAGCTGCAGACTGCGATGTGTTGTCGGCGTGAGAAGTGATGGTTTCAACTTTTTGTTGCACATCTTGGGTTGCTTGTGTGGTGGATTGCGTCTGTTGCTGAATATTTTGTGCATGAGCTAACACTTGTTTCATTTCTTCAACGACACCGTTCATTTCAACGGACAGTGCGTCGATATCTGTCGATATCTGTCGAGCTTTGATGTGCTTGTTCGCAAACGCGGTCAGCAGAATTCAGCGATTCTTCACTGCCTTGTTGGAACTGATGAATGATAGACTCAATACTGCCAGTAGCCAGCCTCTGCCGTTCGTGATGCAAGATTACGAACTTCATCTGCCACTACCGCAAAGCCGCGACCTTGTTCTCCCGCTCGAGCCGCTTCAATCGCTGCATTCAAGGCTAGAAGGTTGGTTTGGTCGGCAATGCCACGAATCACACTCAATATTGAAGAGACTTCTCCAGTTTGCTCATTAAGTGTTTGTATCTTGTGTTTCACTTCTTCGATACTGCTCACCAGATTCTTTATCTCACTACTTGCATCATGTGCTTGGTTAGCACTCTTACAAGCCACATCTGAGGTGTGATTGATGAGTTCTGACGCGGTTAAAGTGGCTTGTTCTACATTGACCTGTTGTGCTTGTATTCCTTCGACATTGTTTTGCACTTCTGTGGTTTCGTTTTGTTGATCGCTGGCGGCTTGCTCGGTAATTTGTGCAACACTAGTCAGTTGGTTGGCAGACGCATTCAGTTTGTGCGAGGTGTCTTGTACCCTCTCTAAGCTGTCGGAAACCGTGCCCATGAACGAGTTGATGGAGTTAGCAAGCGTACCAATTTCATCCTTGCTTTGCTCTGGCAGTCGAGTTGATAGGTTTTTATCACTGCTGACTTGAGTCATAAAGCGAGAGGTTTGTTGAAGCGGGCGAACGATTATCTTACGAATCAATCCCATAGTAAGAACGAATCCGGCAAAGGAGATCACTGCCATGATACCGATCGCTGTCATCGTTTGAGTATTGATCAGCGAGTTGACATGGTTAAGGTTATATTCAAGTCGAATTGCACCTAATACTTCACCTTCTGGTGCCATATGACATGCCACACAATTGGTGCCGCGATAGTTCTCGCTCGACTTCATTGGCAGAGCAATAACCAAGCCTTTACCCCAATCGGCAGAAAAGGGTTCGATAACAGTTTCGCCTGCTAGCGCTCGTTTATCGATATCATCAATAGGTGTTTGGTTGTCATTGCCAGGTCCGTACAATTTGCTCACTGCATCGGCGCGCAGTACACGAACATTTTCAATGCCTTCTTGCGCTAACGCTTTCTGACGAAGGGTCTCTTTTTGTGCCATGGTGCCAGTCAGCATCATCATATTAAGGCTATCGAAATAGTTGCTTGCCTTATCGTGAAGCTGCTCACTTAACACCGAGTTTACAAGTTGCTTTTGCTGCGAATATTGAAAGTAAGTTGATATTGCAAGCAAGAAAGTGAACACAATGGCGAGGGCTACTAGGATTTTAAAGGTGATTGTTGAGCGCATAAGGTGTTTGTTTTTATTAAGTATAATGACATGCATACTTTACGTGTAAGCGGCTCTACCACCTATGGGGTATAACCGATTGTGTGACCACACTCCGGTTGTGGTTATGTTTCTGTGATGTAGCGGGTTTGTTTCTCGCTGGACGAGAAGGTTAAGCGTATGGTGAATTTCAAGCCATCTTTATATGTGTTTTATTGTGACTCAAGTGAGTGGCTAGCAACAAGCTCCCCCCTTGCAGCCAATAAGGCCGTACAGTGGTGATAGAACTTGTAGTGTGTATTGGTTTTACGTAATATTGCGTGTCATTTTTTTAGCCTGAGAAACACAATGAGAACTGAGTTATACAAAGAGTTTATGTTTGAAGCAGCACACCATCTTCCACACGTGCCAGAAGGGCATAAGTGCGGTCGTTTGCATGGTCACTCTTTTCTTGTTCGTTTGTACGTAGAAGGCGAAGTTGACCCGCATACAGGTTGGGTAATCGACTTTTCTGAAATTAAAGCTGTATTCAAACCAATTTACGACCGTTTAGACCACTACTACCTAAACGACATTGAAGGTTTAGAAAACCCGACAAGTGAAGTATTGGCTAAGTGGATCTGGAATGAACTTAAACCAAGCTTGCCACTTCTGAGCAAGGTTGAGATTAAAGAAACATGTACAGCGGGTTGTATCTACCGCGGTGAATAAGGTTTCGATGCTGTAGATTTCAAAGATACAGCTATCAAAGTTACAGCTATCAAGGCAACAGTCTTCAATACTATAGCTTTCAAGGTTATAGCCTTAAAAGCTATAATCGAACGAAAGGCGCTTACAAGAGCGCCTTTTTTGTAGCTGTCATATATGTTTGGGTGTTCTTTATACAAGCTTTGTTGTTTATGGGGTGGGGTGTTTATAGTTCCGCTTTTTATTAATAATGATTATTGTTTTACGCGGTTTGGTGGTCGATTTGTATCCAAATGGCTATTTTGTTCAATTTAATAGCAAAAAATGTGGTTATAGCGTTGTGTTTCAAAGCTCATTCGATAAGATGAAAATACCTCTAATGATAGAGGTAGGGCAGCAACGGATACGCTGCTTCAAATACTATGGAATGTGACTCAATTATTGGACACATACATGAAATTCAAGATTACATCGCCGATTATTGAACCTACGGAAGGTTCACCACATCAGTTAATGCTAACTCACGCTTCTCGTTTTACCTCTTTTAAGACAAGCTCCCCTTTGAACGCCCTGTTCGACAACGTCTCTGCACGCTTCTTTACCGCTTATCGCTCCTATTGTTATTCGTTTTATAACTTTATTTCTATCTGAATTCCTTTGTCATCCGCTCGATGAACGAAGACTCATATCTATAAAAACTAAACAAATAAGTTAAAAACAATGAATATTAAAATGATGGGTAGCTCCCTAATTATCGCTGGTACCGCTCTCGGTGCTGGTATGCTTGCGATTCCAATGGTATTAGCTCAATTCGGATTGCTTTACGGCACACTGCTTATGGTACTGATCTGCTTCGGTACGACTTATGCAGCATTACTACTTCTAGAAGCGACCATCAAAGCGGGTGGCGGTCTAGGATTAAACTCTATTGCCCGAAAAACCTTGGGCAAACAAGGTCAGTTGATTACCAACGGCCTACTTTACGCGTTATTGATCTGCCTATTGATGGCCTACATTCTGGGTGCGGGTGATTTGCTGAGTAAGTTACTGTCTAACTTAGGTGTAGACATTAGCGCAACGACGAGCCAAATCACGTTTACTTTACTTGCTGGTGCTGTAGTCGCAAGTGGCACCGGTGTGATTGATAAACTCAACCGTGCTTTGTTCTTCGTTATGCTTGCTAGCTTGTTTGCAACCATGGTGTTCTTAGCGCCGAGCATGACTCAAGAAAACTTGATGCAGGTAACCAGCCATGACCATGTTGATCTAATCAAAACCAGTGCCATCCTGTTTACGAGCTTTGGCTTTATGGTTGTGATTCCAACCTTAGTTTCTTACAACCACGAAGCGACAGACAAACAGCTGCGTAACATGGTGATCGTCGGTTCTCTGATCCCATTAGTGTGTTACTTATGTTGGTTGTTTGCGGTAGTGGGTAACTTGAGCGAAGAGCAATTCAGGAGCTTCAAGAACGTATCAGATTTGATGGCGGCGTTTAAGGCTCAGTCTCCTTGGGTGGGTAACGTTCTGTCTACCTTCACTGGCTTGGCGTTGTTGACCTCTTTCTTTGGTGTAGCGATGTCTTTGTTCAACCAGAACAGAGACATGTTTAACCAAAACACAGCGGTCACTTACTGCATTAGTTTTATCTTGCCGCTGGCGGGTTCACTGCTTGCTGCAGATAAGTTCCTACAAGTGTTGAACTATGCAGGTATCATCTTAGTGTTCTTAGCCGTGTTTGTTCCTCTGGTGATGGTTCATAAGCAACGCTTTATGAAGGTAGCGGAAGACAGATACAGTGCTGAAGGTGGTCGACCAATGATGCTTTTCTCATTGTTGTTTGGTTGCTTCTTGCTTATCTCACAAGTGATTTAGCAGAACAATTTAGTGGTTGAATCAATCAGTCACCAAGCTTTAGCGACAAAAGCTTAAGATACAAAAAAAGGAACGCATCGGCGTTCCTTTTTTATTATCGGTTTATTAATTCAGAAATGATTAACAAACAACCTTAACTGCCAAACCACCTTGAGAAGTCTCACGGTATTTAGCGTTCATGTCTTTACCGGTTTCTAGCATTGTTTCGATAACTTTATCTAGAGAAACAGTAGGAGCCGAAGAACGACGAAGTGCCATACGAGTCGAGTTGATTGCTTTAACTGCAGCAATACCGTTACGCTCGATACATGGAACTTGTACTTGGCCAGCAACTGGGTCACACGTTAGACCTAGGTTGTGCTCCATGCCGATTTCTGCAGCCATACATACTTGCTCTGGGCTACCACCCATAAGCTCAGCAAGACCAGCAGCAGCCATAGAACACGCCACGCCAACTTCACCCTGACAGCCAACTTCAGCACCAGAGATAGAAGCGTTACGCTTGTAAAGACCACCGATCGCGCCAGAAGCTGCGAAGTAACGGATGTAGTCTTTCTCTGTCACTGTTTGAATGAACTTATCGTAGTAAGCCAATACAGCAGGGATGATGCCACATGCGCCGTTTGTTGGTGCCGTTACTACACGACCGCCAGCTGCGTTCTCTTCGTTTACTGCGAAAGCAAACATGTTCACCCAGTCAACAACCGTCATTGGATCGTTAGTTGTTTTTTCTGACGTGATCAGTTGTTGGCGAAGTGCTGCTGCACGACGAGGTACACGCAGTGGACCAGGCAGGATACCTTCAGTATTCATACCGCGATCCATACACTCACGCATCGTTTTCCAGATGTTAGCGAAGTAAGTGCGAGACTCTTCGTCTGAGTGGAAAGCCGCTTGGTTTTTCATAACCAGTGTACTGATAGAAAGACCACTTTCTTTACACTGATTAACCAGCTCTTCCGCTGTTGTGAATTCGTAAGGTGCTTTAATTGGGTTTTCTTCTTCTTTGCCGAAGTTCTCTTCGTCAACGATGAAACCACCACCAATTGAGTAATACGTTTTTGAATATGCGACTTCGTCATCAACCCAAGCATGAATGCTCATGCCATTCTCGTGCAGAGAAAGGTTGCTAGTGTGGAAGTTCATTCCGCCGTCGCGAGGGAACGAAACAGTATGACAGTGCATACCGACAGGTAGACGTTCAGTTTCTTCTACTCGAGCAATGAAGCCTGCAATAGAATCGATATCAACACGCTCAGGAGTATTGCCAGCAAGACCCATGATGATTGCGATATCTGTGTGGTGACCTTTCCCTGTCAGTGATAGTGATCCATATACGTCCACGGTGATTTTAGTGATGTCGCGCAATTTTCCCATTGAACGTAGGTCATCAATAAATTCTTTACCCGCTTTCATTGGTCCAACTGTATGTGAGCTCGATGGACCAACACCGATTTTATAGATATCAAATACACTAATCATAGCGATTACCTCAAAAAGAGAGCCTCCCAAGGGGAGTAGGGAGGCTCATTTATTATCATTATATTTTTTGTCTAACCTCGCCATATAAGATGAATGTCATCTTATAAAAAGGGCTTGAGATTAAAGAGCGCCGTAGATTACAGAACTAATAGCCGCTAGACCACATAAAGCTGTAAAGATTTGCACAGGTGCTGAAGTTTTGTACTTAGCCATAGCTGGTACTTTGTTCATTGCGAATACAGGCATTAGGAACAGGATAGCTGCAATCATTGGAGCACCCATTGTTTCAATCATACCTAGGATGCTTGGGTTAACTACCGCAACAATCCAAGTTGTAACAACGATGAACGCTAGAGAAGCTTTCTCAATCGTGCTGATTGAAGAACCAGAGCGAGACTTGATTAGACCAACAAGACCTTCATGAGCACCTAGGAAGTGACCGAAGTAGCTAGAAGTGATTGCTGCGAACGCTACTAGAGGACCCATGTAAGAGATAAGTGGAGACTCGTGAACGTTAGCTAGGTAAGAAAGTACAGAGATGTTTTGAGATTGCGCTGTTGCTAGTTGCTCTGGAGATAGAGAAAGTACTACAGAGAAAACGAAGAACATTACAAAACCCATCAGCATCATTGCTGCGCCACCAGTGATCGCGTCAGTTTTCTTAACCGCGTCTTCACCGTACACACGACGTTGCTCTTTAGAGAACTGTGAAATGATTGGGCTGTGGTTGAAAGAGAACACGATGATTGGAATCGCAAGCCAGATAATAGAAGGCATTGCTGACCATTCTGGGCTTGTTTCCATCATTGAAGTGTTCCAATCAGGAACTAGGTAGAAAGACAATGCTAGTAGGATGAATACTAGTGGGTAAACCATTGCTGAAGTTGCTTTAAGCATCAGCTCTTTACCGAATACAACACCTGCTGTCATAGCAAGGATAAGTGCACCAGAAAGAAGAGGACGAGGAATAGATTCCATGCCCATTTGGTTTACTAGGAAAGAGTCAACTGTGTTTGTAATACCAACACCGTAGATAAGAACGATTGGGTAGATAGCGAAAAAGTAAGCGAAAGTAATAAGGTTCGCGCCAGTCTTACCGAAGTGTTCTTCAACTGTGTCTGTAATATCTGCTTCTGGGTTCTTAGAAGACAGTACGAAACGAGCTAGAGATTTGTGTGCGAACCAAGTCATTGGTGCCGCGATTAAAGCTAGGATAACTAGTGGCCAAAAACCACCCGCACCAGCTTTGATTGGAAGGAATAGTACACCAGCGCCAACTGCTGTACCGAATAGTGATAGACACCAGGTAAAATCTTTATAGTTAAACTTGCTTGTATCTGTAACGGCATTTGCCGAAGAAGTTGTTGTGTTCATGTTAAATTACTCATTTTTTGGGAACAGGAAATAAGTCGGGGCTAATTCTGCAGAATTTTCTTCTACAAAAAATAGATCTAAATCATGTAATGAAACGGCGTGTCACATGATATGCGAAAAACGGATTTTTGATCACGAAAATAGCGTGCCACAGGTGATTTATGTTTATGCGTGCTATTAGTTTATCTTATGCGAAAGGCGGGGTTGTACAGAATTATACCAGGGAAACGTTTGCGTAAAATTGGATTAATAAATCTGTTCCATGGAAAAGGCTGTGTTTGTTAACAAGGATTAAACAAAACGTAGTTTCTATGTAATTTGTTGCACTACGTGTTGCTGCAGTGATTGGATGATTTGAGCCGTAACGCCCCAAATTAGGTGCTCTTGGAAGGGCATGGCAAAAACACGATGCTTGATTTTTTTTAAGTTAACAGTGTGGCTGTGTAACTTGGCTTGGTCTAAAACATAGGTGGCGGGCACCTCAAAAATCGAAGCAACTTCGTTCTCATCGATGATGGGTTTATAGTCCGAATCGACCACTACAACAATCGGTGTAACTAAAAATTTACTAATGGTACTCAAAGTGGGTAATTGCCCAACAATTTTAACCTGATCCGATCGAATTCCGACCTCTTCGTGAAGTTCTCTAAGTGCGGTGAATTGCATAGAAGGATCGGAGAGTTCGTGTTTCCCTCCAGGAAAGCTGATTTGACCAGGGTGATGTTTTAAATGAGCGGCTCTTTTCGTAAAAATAACATGTAAACCATCCTCTCGTTCCACTAAGCCGACTACCACTGCTGCTTTACGCAATTGATCGTCATTGATGTGTGAAACGCGCTCAACGGATTCTGGGTGATAGCCAACGGTAGAGTTGAGCTGGAATTGTTGAAGGAAGTTATCTTTGTTCATATAAAGCCAATATATTGATTATTATGATTTTAAGTATAGTCATAACCGTGTGTTGATTACCAATTTCGAATTTGCCTTCACTTTCCTCCGTTAGTACCGGCAATAACTGGAAATAAGAAGGGACTGGGTAGCGGCGTTTTTCAAGGTAAATGTTCCCAATCTTCTAAGAGTGACGGATTTTGCTATATTTGAATATGTGTACTTCTACTAGTAAGCGTTATCCATGTCATAAATTGGGTGATGAAACGTACATTTTCTGTTTAAGAATTTGATAACAATGACTTAGTGGACCATTCTAAAAAGAAATAGAAGAAAAGGTATGAAATGAAAGGAATCATATTCACCGAATTTTTAGAGCTTGTTGAAGACAAGTTTGGGTTAGAGCTTTTGGAAGAAGTTCTAGAGATGTCAGAAGATGAAGGGATCTACACATCAGTCGGAAGTTACGACCACAAAGATCTTGTTCGATTGATTATAAACTTGAGTAAGAAAACCGATATTGATGCAGCGAGCCTGCAACGTGTTTTTGGACAATCGGTTTTTAAGAACTTACTGGCCTCATTACCGAATAAAGCGAGCCTCGCCCATAGCAACACCACTTTTCAATTTATTCAGCACGTAGAGCGTTACATTCACGTAGAAGTGAAGAAGCTCTACCCAGATGCTGAGCCTCCACAATTTAGCTTTATCACCACGACCGAAGCGCAACTTGTTTTTGACTATAAAAGCGCACGATGTATGTCTCACGTTTGTTTGGGATTAATCGAGGGGTGTGCTGACTATCATGGTGAAACCATCGTGGTAGAAATGACACCTCAGAATGATGACCAAAGTGTGGTTAGGTTTAATCTCAAAGTAGAAAAGTGATATGGATCTGGCATCTGCCCAAGAGAAAAAACTTAAACGTCAAATAGCAGCACGGAAAGCGGCTGAAGCCTTGTTGGAGCAAAAGAGTCTCGAGCTGTTTGAGGCCAATCAACAGCTTGAACTTGCGTTGCGCCAATTAGAAAAGCGTTCAAATGCGAATATTCGACGGATTGAATTCCAAGAACAAATCGACAACCTGTTGATTGATTTCGGACGCGCGTTTCTGAGGAGTGATCTCGATGATGTGATGTTGTCCCAATTGACGGCGAGTGTAACTAACAGTTATCTAATTGAAGCCAGTCGCTTGGTTTTACCCCCCAATCTAATACCTCAGTTACAAACCCATGACTATGGTGATGAAACAGTCGAGGTAATAGAGAAAGATATTCAAGAACCTCATTGGCAAGGTTGCTTGCTTACCGTGCCATTAGAGGTCGAAAAAGTGAGTGTGGGCGCGTTAATCGTTCAGGTCAGGTTGTTAGATCAAGACTACGAATTCATCCAAAGCCAACTGTTGTTAGTGACGGACCTTATCTGCAGTGCGTTAACTCATCAACTTGCGATTAACCGAAATATAGAATCACGTAAACGAGCGGAAGAGTCCGAAAGGGCAACGCGTGACTTTGTCGCCATGATTAACCATGAATTGAGAACCCCACTCAATGGTCTTCTTGGTAGTGCGGAGTTGATTAGCGACACCGAACTGAGCAGTTCTCAACGTGAGATCGTGAATAACTTGAGCCAATCCGGTGAGTTTCTTAGAACCATCATTAATGACCTTCTCGATTACAGTAAAATCAATGCGGGTATGCTGGAATTAATGCCCAAAACATTTGCACTCCAAAATTTGAAAAATACCATTGATAGTATTTTTACCAATCGAGCGATTGAAAAGCAGATCCAGTTTGATGTCAATGTAACCGATGGGGTACCCAGTCACTTCTACGGTGACTTAGAGCGTATTACTCAATTGTTCGTGAACTTAATCGGCAATGCAATTAAATTCACCGATCAAGGCCATGTGAGCGTAGAGATAAAATGGCTTAACGACCAATTTATTTTTTCTGTTGAGGATAGTGGCGTTGGTATTGCTCAATCTGCTATTAAGACACTGTTTGAACCTTTTACACAGGCCGATAACTCAAGTAGCCGAAATTACGAAGGGACAGGGCTTGGTTTAGCGATTTGTCGCAAGCTAGCTGCGTTAATGAGGGGAGACATTGAGGTGAGCAGTATTGTTGGTTCGGGTACGACATTTACCATTTCACTCCCTCTTCAAGTTGTCGATACACTGGCTGAGCGCGATAGTGTCGCCAAAGGTTTTGAGTCTGAGGTTGAATTGACATTGCTTAAAGTGCTGGTGGTTGATGATATTAAGATGAACCAGATCATCATCCAACAAATGCTACGCAAATACGAAATAGAGCCAGCGATTGCCGGTAATGGTATAGAAGGGTTGGAATTAGCGTCGAATAATGAGTATGACATTGTGTTTATGGATTGCCGGATGCCAGTCATGGATGGTTTTGAAGCGACGAAGAAACTGCGAAGTTCAGGATATAGCCAACCAATTATTGCATTAACCGCTGGTACGACAAAAGAAGAGCGAGAGTTGTGTATTGAATCTGGTATGGACGATATATTGAGTAAACCCTATACCGCTAACGACTTAGTGATAATGCTGAATAAGTGGGGCTAATAAATATCATTGCCTTTGTAGTGAGTGAATATGCAACGTTATTGATTTGTCTCTAATGTCTTGAGTATATTGTCAATGTAACAAGTGAGCTGACAATGCTATACGTTCACTTACTTTATTGGTCGCTTTTATTAATTATATTAAGGAGGTTTGAAAAACTATAAAAATGGATTCGATATGAAAAAAATGATAGTGACGCTTGCTCTAATTGCACCTTTATCTGCAGTGGCTGCACAAAAAGACCCAAATGGTTTCTATATCGGAGTAGGAGCTGGTTCAACTGAACTTGATGATGGTGGTTTTGGTAAGGCCATAACTCGCAAAACCACAACAACTGAAACTGAATCACCTTCTTATAAACTCATTGCCGGTTATCAGATCAACCGTATTATTGGTATCGAAGGCCAATATACTAAATATGGAACGTCTACAACAAAAGTAGGCAGTTCAAAAGCATTCACAACAGACTTTAGTTCAATTAGCGTTGCTGCGAATGTTGGTTATACGTTCGATATTGGTCTTCGACCTTATGCACTTTTAGGTTATAGCTTTTTAAATTCAGAAATTGAAAACAGTGGTAATAATAAATACTTTGCGACTAAGTCATCAACCGTATCTGGTATAAAAATGGGGGTGGGCGTAGTGTATGCAATTCCTGCTGCACCAGCTCTAGCATTACGTGCAGGTATTGATTGGGAAGCAGCTGATATCAAAGTGAAAGATGAAAAGAACAAAGAGTTATCTAACGTTCACACGCTAGGCTCATTCTATTTGGCTACAACATACACCTTCTAGGCTAGTGTTATTGAAAAGCTAAGTAGGTGATTGCCCACTTAGCTTTTTTAATATTAAAGTACTTTCCAGATTGGCTTTTTAGCTGTTTTTAATAACCCGTTTTAATAAATCTAGATTAAATTTATCTATCAGCCAGTACAGGCAATATTCTACTCAGCTTATCAAGAGTCTCTTGGTACTCAGAAGTACAATCACTATCAAATACTACACCTCCTCCAGCCCAAGCATAAAGTGTATTGTTTTCTGCCACTAACGTACGAATCGTAATGCTGGTGTCCATTCTGCCATTACGGCTGATATAACCAATGCTACCGCAATACGCCGAGCGACGATGAGGCTCTAGCTCCTCAATGATCTGCATCGCGCGAACTTTTGGAGCGCCGGTAATCGACCCCCCGGGAAAGCAAGCCCTTAATAGGTCATGTGCTGAATGATGGACATCAAGCTCTGCCCTTATCGTGCTCACTAAGTGGTGCACAGCAGGGAAACTCTCTATATCGAATAGCTTTGGTACATGAACCGATCCCGGCTTTGCGACTCGGCCAATATCATTACGAAGCAGGTCGACGATCATCAGGTTTTCTGCCTGATCTTTCTCAGCATTCAACAGGTCTTGAGCATTGGCGTCATCAATCATGGAATTTTCAGAACGAGGACGTGTCCCTTTGATTGGCTTGGTTTCAATGGTGCCACTATTGAGCTCTAAAAAACGCTCAGGTGAGACACTGAGAATGGTGCAGCCTGCTAAACGGATAAAACCAGAGAATGGAGCTGAGTTGTACTTCTCTAACTTTTCATAAGCGAGCCATTCACTGCCTTGGTATTGGGCATTGAAGCGCTGAGCAAGGTTTATCTGATAACAGTCACCCGACAACAAGTACTCTTGAACGCTATCGAATTTATTGGCATAACTTTGTTCAGTCATATTGGATTGCCATGGGGTGGTTAATCCAAACTTCTGATGAGTTCGTTCTGCTTGTTCTGCTTGTTCTGCTTGTTGGCTTGGCGATTGTTGTTGAGTTAACCAATCCCAATGGGTATCAATGTTTTGCCCAACAAGGAACGCAGCTTTAAGCTTATGATCAACAATCACAGCCCATTCATACAATCCAACCGCCATGTCTGGTGCAGAAATATCACGCTTAGCAAGAGAGGGAAGAGCTTCTACTCGTCGCCCTAAATCGTAACTAAAATACCCTAAAGCACCACCAACGAAAGGCAGTTCAGGGTGCTCACTGATTGCGGGTAGTAATTGCTGCTGATATTGGTCGA
Organism: Vibrio sp. 1F169; assembly: GCF_041439605.1. Classification (NCBI taxonomy): domain Bacteria; kingdom Pseudomonadati; phylum Pseudomonadota; class Gammaproteobacteria; order Vibrionales; family Vibrionaceae; genus Vibrio; species Vibrio sp. 1F169. Next base: position 17,537 of record NZ_JBGOOI010000064.1, read on the forward strand.
GTAGTTCGAAAGGGTCTGACTCTGAAACCTCGCACGTCTCGTTAACATTAACGGTCGTTTTTACACCGATTGTCTCAAAGGTGGCGATGGGTTGAGCAACTAAAATGTCGTATCGACTATCAACGTGGCTTTCTGAGGCCGACCGTAATAGCATTGCCCACGGCACGCTTTCAATATGAGAAAACAGCTGTTTAGCTAAAGTTGATTGATATTCAAGCTGCTTGATTTGGATAGAGCGAAATTCGTTGTTATTCATTTGTTTAATTTGTGACAAAGAGTTCGATCACTGCATGGCGTGTGAGAGGAAGCAAGAGTATCATAAATTGAAAATAAAATGGGTTCTTGATTAGAACGGAGTAATCCAAGTGGTTTAGTTTACAGCTATGCAAGCGATTGCTAAAGCAACTAAATACAGCTCAACACAATAAAAGGCTAAACCATCTAATCCGATTCGGCACACATAGCCAAACAATGAACCCACATGGAACCAGAACAATAAAGAGGCATGCAATGACGGTTATTCGTAAGCAAGATGTGATCAGCAGTGTCGCTGACGCACTTCAGTACATTTCTTATTATCACCCTTTAGACTTTGTCCAAGCCCTAGAAAAAGCGTACGAGAAAGAAGAGAGCCAAGCAGCTAAAGATGCTATTGCTCAGATTCTTATCAACTCACGCATGTCTGCGGAAGGCCATCGTCCAATTTGTCAGGATACGGGTATTGTTACTTGTTTCGTGAACATCGGTATGGATGTTAGGTGGGAAACGGATCAAACAGTACAACAGATGGTTGATGAAGGCGTTCGTCAAGCTTACAACAATCCAGATAACCCATTGCGTGCATCTGTCCTAATGGACCCTGCAGGTAAGCGTATTAATACCAAAGACAACACACCAGCGGTTGTTCACATTAATATGGTTCCAGGCAACAAAGTTGAAATTCAAATCGCGGCAAAAGGCGGCGGTTCTGAGAACAAAACCAAGATGGTAATGCTTAACCCTTCTGATGATATTGCAGAGTGGGTAGAGAAGACGCTACCAACAATGGGCGCGGGCTGGTGTCCACCGGGTATGCTAGGTATAGGTATTGGCGGTACGGCGGAGAAAGCCGCGGTACTCGCTAAAGAATCTCTGATGGAACACATCGATATCCAAGAGCTTATCGACAAAGGCCCAGAGAACGCAGAAGAAGAGCTTCGTTTAGATATCTTCAACCGTGTAAACAAACTGGGCATTGGCGCACAAGGTCTTGGCGGTCTAACGACTGTGGTTGACGTGAAAATCAAAACAGCACCAACGCACGCAGCCTCTAAGCCTGTTTGCTTGATCCCGAACTGTGCGGCAACGCGTCACGTACACTTCACTCTAGACGGCAGCGGCCCTGCAGAGCTAACACCACCTAAGTTAGAAGAGTGGCCAGATATAACTTGGGAAGCAGGCGCAAATACACGCCGTGTTAACCTTGATGAAATTACTAAAGAAGACGTTCAAGATTGGAAGACCGGCGAAACGGTTCTTCTATCAGGAAAGATCTTAACGGGTCGTGATGCAGCGCATAAGCGTATTCAAGGCATGCTTGAAAGTGGTGAAGGTTTACCAGAAGGCGTCGACCTGAAAGGTAAGTTCATTTACTACGTTGGCCCTGTTGATGCTGTGGGTGATGAAGCGGTAGGTCCTGCTGGCCCGACAACGTCTACTCGTATGGATAAGTTCACCGACATGATGCTAGAAGAAACTGGCATTATGGGCATGATTGGTAAAGCAGAACGTGGCCCTGCGACCGTTGAATCAATCAAACAACATAAGTCAGTTTACCTAATGGCTGTTGGCGGCGCCGCTTATCTTGTTGCAAAAGCAATTAAGAAAGCACGTGTGGTTGCGTTTGAAGATCTCGGTATGGAAGCGATCTACGAGTTTGAAGTTGAAGATATGCCGGTAACGGTTGCGGTTGACTCTAATGGCGTGAACGCGCACCAGATCGGCCCTGACACGTGGAAAGTGAAAATTGCTGAAGCTGAAAAAGCATAATTAACCGACGCCAAAAAATTGTAATTGTCGCTAACTTCAGCGTTTGAATTGCAAATCTTGACAGAAAGTTGAAGACAAAAGTGCAGCATTATTTGCACTTTTGTCTTATTATCAATGATATAGTGATAAACACATAGTTTGATATAAGAACATAGGAGAGAGGAATGCCTCGTTTTATTCAGATCCTACAGATTATCTTGGCAGTGGTGATTGGTGCTTTTGTTGGTTACGACCTGATCTTGAAAGGGATCAGTATCTTTGATAACAAATACGTGACGATTACTTGTGCACTTTGGCTAATCGCAGAGATTGCACTGTTTGTTATCTACAAGTTGATTGAAGACGATTAAGAGTCAGATATCGCAGACAAATTCTAAAGCCCCTGATTATGAATGTAGTCAGGGGCTTTTATTCATCTAGCATTAAGAATGGGTATTGCATACTCACCACTATTAATAAAAGAACAAGCAAAAGAAAAAGCAAAAGCATACAAACAACCCTAATAGGGAAAGAACATAGGCTAGCCTATCTATTATCATAACCGACTGGCCTAATTATCACGGAGTCGTTCAAATGAAACACCTAACTCAAGAAATGAGTGACTTTATAAGCAGAGGAACGGATTCTCACATTCGAGTAGCGGTCACGGGGCTTTCTCGTGCGGGTAAGACAGCATTCATTACTTCGCTGGTTAATCAGCTTCTTCATACGTCTACCCACAAAAATCTGCCTCTACTTGCATCGGCGAGAGATGGCAGAATTATTGGCGCAAAGCGCATCCCGCAACAAAACATGATGATCCCACGTTTCTCTTATGATGAAGCGATGGAGTCGTTGAATGCACAACCACCAGAATGGCCAGTGCCAACGCGAGATGTTAGTGAGATTCGTCTAGCAATTAAATATAAGCCAGCTAAAGGCGCAAAGAAGCTGCTGAGCAAAAACAGCACCCTTTATCTCGATATTGTTGATTATCCGGGCGAATGGCTGCTTGATTTACCTTTGTTGGACATGGATTTTGATACTTGGAGTCAATCTCAATTTGCCGCGTTGAAAGGCGATAGAGAAACCTATTCGCAACAGTGGAACACAATACGTGGCGACATTGACTTGCTAGCCGAAGCAGAAGAAAAGAAACTGGTCGCGATTGCCGATAGCTATACTCAGTACCTTCATACTTGTAAGGATAACGGATTGCACTGGGTACAACCGGGTCGATTCGTATTGCCGGGTGAGCTTGAAGGCGCGCCTGTGCTGCAATTTTTCCCGTGCGCTGCTCCCGAGGGTAAGTTCTCAAAAACCAGCAACTATGCGGTTTTAAAAGCGCGTTATGAAGAGTATCAACAGAAAGTCGTAAAGGCGTTCTATAAGAATCACTTTGCCACGTTCGACAGACAAATCGTGCTGGTGGATTGCTTACAACCACTTAACGCAGGCTATGACTCTTTCATGGACATGCGTGGTGCGTTAGAACAGTTATTGAAGAGCTTTAAGTACGGGCGAAGCAATATGCTAAGACGCTTGTTTGCGCCGAAGATTGACAAGATCTTGTTTGCTGCCACTAAGGCTGACCATGTGACACCGGATCAACATCCGAACTTGGTATCGCTGTTACAGCAGATGGTACACCCTGCTTGGCAACAGGCGGCGTTTGAACACATCGACATGAGTTGCATGAGCATTGCGTCTATTCAAGCGACCAGCGCGGGTTATATCTCGTCAGGCTCAGACAATGTTCCGGCGTTGCAAGGTGTGACTTTGGATAATGTCCCTCAAACCATGTATCCGGGAGAGGTGCCGCGTAAACTGCCAAACAAACAGTATTGGGAAACCAACCAGTTTGATTTTACGAGCTTTAGGCCGATGGAGCAGCACTCTGACGAGCCTTGTCAGCATCTGAGAGTCGACAAGGTTTTAGAGTATCTCATTGGCGACAAGTTGAAGTAATTGAGGTAATCAAAATGAGTGAATTAAAAACGAAACAGGTCTTTGATGAACCTTTAAAGACCTCGTTCGATGAGCCGGATAAGAATGAAGTTACCCCAGATTTGGGTGCTCAAAAGTTATTCACGGAACAAGAGAAGTTTGTGCCCGTTGCACCACAAGTGGAAATCGACCTTGATGGTGACGCTGAGCAACAACTGGAACAAGTGATTCGACCGAGTAAAAAGAAGAAGTGGTTTGGAACGGGCTTACTTGTCGCTTTCTCTGGCCTAGTCGGATGGCAGGCGATTGACTCTGTCATTATTGCTATTCAAACCGCTGACTGGCTAGCTTTAGGTTGGGCAGGTTTCATCGCTGCCATTGCTTCATTAGGTTTAGGTGCAATAGGCAAAGAGTTGTGGAAGCTGCGTTCGCTGAAAGATCATTTCAGTGTACAAGAGCAGAGTGAAGAGCTGTTACAAAGCCAGAGTGTTGGTAAAGGCAAAGCATTCTGTGAAAACATTGCCAAGCAGGGCGGTATTATCGCTGAATCACCCGCCTATGATAAGTGGCGAAACAGCATTAATCCTGCGCACAGCGATGCTGAAGTGTTGGATATGTACGATGCGTTGGTCGTGAGTCAGCAAGATAAGGTCGCTACTCAGATCGTCACTAAGTTCTCGACCGCATCGGCGGCTTTGGTTGCAGTGAGTCCATTGGCTGCTGCTGATATGTTGCTGGTGGCGTGGCGTAATTTCACCATGATAGACAAGCTTGCTGATGTGTATGGCATTGAGCTTGGCTACTGGTCTCGTATAAAGCTATTTAAACTGGTGTTAATCAACATGGCCGCTGCAGGAGCCAGTGAACTCGCGATTGATGCGAGTATGGATCTCGTCTCGATGGATCTTGCAGGCAAAGTCTCAGCTCGAGCTGGGCAGGGGCTCGGTGTCGGCATCCTCACTGCGAGACTGGGCTTAAAAGCCATGACATTGCTGCGTCCTATGCCTTGGCATAGTGAGCGAAAAGTAAAACTATCCGACCTTCGCAAAGCCGTCCTTTCTGAAATAAAGCGCATTACCTTAAAGTAAAGCGAAGTGCTTAAAATTGAAATGTAGGAAATAAAGCGAATTACCTTCCTATAAAGTCTATATACACAAGGAAGTTGAGTGATTTGCGAGCGAAGAGTAAACATATGTTTACTCTTCTTCTTGACTGAACTTAGAGCTTAATTCACACTACTGTCAACTTATCCTGACACCTATAATAGGACTATTTGTGCGTCTTGAAGTATTGTGTGAAGACAGACTCGGCTTAACGCGTGAGTTGCTCGATATCTTGGCCTCAAAAAGCATTGATTTAAGAGGAATCGAAATTGATGTTAAAGGTATTATTTACCTAAATTGCCCGGATATTAATTTTGATGCTTTTAGTGAACTTATGGCTGAAATTCGCCGAATTTCAGGTGTGAAGGATGTACGTAAAATCCAATTTATGCCAAGCGAAAGGCATAACACAGAACTGATTGCCCTGCTGGCAAACCTACCTGATCCTGTGATTGCGATTGACCTTAAAGGCTCAGTCGACATGGCAAACCACGCTGCATTGAACCTTTTCAACAAACAAGAAGAAGAAGTGATCGGTGAGCCACTAGCGACGTTCGTTCCTAGCTTCAACTTCGCTCGTTGGATTGAAGGCGATGTAACGCGTCACCGTGAAGTCGTGGTGCTAGATGGTCTAGATTTCTCTATTGAAATTCTGCCTATTTATCTAGGTGGTGATGTCAACGAGGCGGTACTGGCGAGTGCAGTAATGACGATTCGTTCTTGTAACCAAGAAATGAACGCGCCAGACGCCATCCCTGAACAGAATAACCTAGGTTTTGAACACTTTGTTGGTGTCTCTAATCGCCATAAAGCCTTGATCAGTCAAGCTAAGAAACTGGCCATGCTAGATCAACCTCTGCTTATTGAAGGGGATACAGGTACGGGTAAAGAGATGCTGGCGAAATCGTGTCATAACCGTTCAAATCGATCTTCTTTTCCATTTTTGATTCTAAGCTGTGCATCAATGCCTGATGACGTAGCAGAAACGGAATTGTTTGGACATGCACCGGGCTCATTCAACCATGAACAAGGTCATAAAGGCATCTTCGAACAAGCGAATGGCGGTACGGTATTTTTAGATGAAATCGGCGAAATGAGCCCGCATCTACAAATCAAACTGCTGCGTTTCCTACAAGATGGCTCATTCCGTCGTGTTGGTGAAGAAGAAGAGATGCACGCGGATGTTCGTATTATCGCATCAACGCGCCATCGCCTTTCTGAATTAGCCGACTCGGGCTCGTTTCGTGAAGATCTGTTCTACCGCTTGAATGTACTGACTTTATCGATTCCTGCTTTGCGTGAACGTTCAAACGATGTTGCGCCATTACTGGAGCTATTCGTTGCAAAGTACGCACAGCAGTTAGGTATGTTAAAACCAAAGTTGACTCAAGAACTAGTCGACCAATTAGGTAACTACCAATGGCCGGGCAATATTCGTCAGTTAGACAACATGGTTCTACGTGCACTAACAGAGTTGGATTCAGATACGTTAACGGTTGAGCAATTCCACCTGCCACAGCTTGACACTATGACTGCTGGAATGGCGAACTTAAGCTTAGACGGCTCGCTTGACGAGATCATGAAAGACTATGAATCTCAGATTTTAGAGAAGCTTTATCAGTCTTTCCCATCAAGCCGTAAGCTTGCTAAACGTCTGAATGTTTCTCACACCTCAATAGCGAATAAGCTTCGTGATTACGGTATCAGAAAGAGTTGATGATATTAGACTGCTAAATTCGGTAAGAGTGAGGCGGTAACGTAAAAAGAGACAAAAATAAGAACAAGACTATGGAAGATTCGAGTACGCAGCAACGTATTGATAAACGTGATGGCAACCTAATTTTACGAACGGCTGAGATCTATGATGCGAGCATGATCAGTGAGTACTTTCAGGTGAACAGAGAGTACCTTAAGCCTTGGGAACCGACCCGAGAGGATGCGTTCTTTGACAGAGCTGATTGGGCTCAACGGCTGATTAAGTTAAACGAACTCCATAAATTGGGGCTAGGCTATTATTGCTTGTTGATTAATGCCGATTCAAATGAAATGTTAGGTACCATATCGTTCAGTAATTTGTCTCGTTTCCCGTTCTACGCTTGTAATGTCGGTTACTCATTGGCGCAAAGTGCACAGGGCCACGGTTACATGCGCAGAGGCTTGAGCATGGCTAAAGACTACATGTTTGATGTGCAGAACATGCACCGCTTAATGGCGGGCTATATGCCTCACAACGAACGAAGTGCGGGTGTATTAGAGCATCTTGGTTTTGTTCGAGAAGGTTTTGCCAAAGATTACCTACAGATTAACGGTAGATGGGAAGATCACGTGTTGACGGCACTGGTAAACCCAAACTGGCAAGATAAACGCTCCGTGTGAGTGTAAAACATTGAATTTAGATACAGCGGAGAACATAAATAAAATTAAGTCATCGCTGTATCGAAAGAACATATAGGCATGGTAAGCCCATAAGCCTGAGAAGATATTTGAGGAATTTTGATGTCATATACAACTTTGGAAGAATACCAAAGAAAATGGATTTTCACTCACCAGTCAATGCCACTACCCGCTGAAGATTTGGAAAAGATAAAACCAATGACACAGGCAAGGGCATCTCAGTTTTGGAAAGAGAACGTAAGCCCTCAAAGCCCTGATGCTGAGAGACTAAGTTCGCAAGACTGGCCGAGCAAGGCATCTAACTGGAACGAAGAGATCAGCTGGATGGCAAATTGGGAAGCCGATGAGCCTGAAATGCCAGAAGAGATCCTTAACTTCATTGATTGGCAAGATGACGTAACTGTTTATTTTTGTTATGAAAAATATAACATTCTCGAAACTAAGTGGTCAGTTTTTAAGAAGCACTGGAAAAACTTTTTGTTCTACGATGATGGCCCTATTTTACTAGGTCGCCGTCGTTCAGAAGCACTTTGGTTTGCTACAAATGGTACGGTTAAAATTGGTAACCGTGCTTAAGTTCGGTGTGATTTAATCGTGCGAGTGTTGGGGCTTTGTTGCGTAATTCAATGGAACTAAATCAAGAACCTACGATCTGATCAG
>NZ_JBGOOI010000065.1:0-25400 GCF_041439605.1 Vibrio sp. 1F169
ATTTGAAGTAGTCATAATTCGTCCTCAATGTGTAAACACATTTCAGGACGGGACAGCCAAACAAAAAAAGCCCCGAAGTGTATACTTCGAGGCCATTAATTTACGGTAGATAGATTACGCTTCTAAGGGGTTTCGATAAGCTATTGAACAGGAGATACCGGTTTGTTTTTAGCAAAACCACGCAGACCAACAACGTGTACGTGTTCGTGGTCTTTGAAGACCTTACGTACCAGTTTGTAGGTTGTACCTTTCTCTGGGCTAATGTTCTCTGGCGCAGCAATCAGAAGTTGCATACCTAAACGGTCACACAGTTCAAACAGCGTAGAGATCGACTTAGAATCCAGACGAGCGGCTTCATCAAGGAACAACAAACGACATGGAACGATGTCTTTACTACGAAGTCGACGTGACTCTTCTTCCCAGCTCTGAATAACCATCAATAGGATTGATTGACCAGTACCGATCGCCTCACCCGTAGACAATGCACCCGATTCCGCTTGTAACCAACCGTCTGAACCACGGTTAACTTCAACACTCAGCTCTAGGTAGTTACGGTAATCCAGTAACTCTTCACCAAGAACTTGCGGAGAACGTTGACCCATATCGATATGTGGATTGACACGTTGGAACAACTTCGCCATCGCTTCAGAGAAGGTAAAGCGCGTTGATTCAAACAAGTCTTTGTGTTGATCTTGTTGAGTCGCTAGCCCTGATAGCAAGATCTCGTGGCTTTCACGGATCTTAACGTTCAGACGCACGCCCTTAACCTGACCAAAGTAAATGTTAGACAGACCTTGGTTGAGCATACGAATACGGTTCTGCTCGCGCTGAATCGTTTTCTTTATGATACTTGCTACCGACTCAGAGCTGATCGCTAAGCGGTTTTCACGCTGCGTCAGTTCTTCTGTTAGTCGAGCTAGCTCTACTTCCATCTCTTCGATTGCTTCAACCGGATCATCCGTATGAATGATGTCTTGGCGAATGCGCTCTCGAAGGTGTTGGTAAACCGCAATGTAAAACAGAACCTTACGCTCTGGATGTGCGTTGTCTTCAGAGAGACGCAGCGAATCACGCAGGTCGTCATTGTCAGCTACAGCCAGACGTAGCGCACCCAGTGATTTATCCGACATAGAGCGAAGTTCGCCCGCCGTTAAATAAGCCAGTTCACGTTTGTGCAGACGACGTTCAACGTCATTCTCACGAGCTAAACGCAGTACTGAACACCAGCCGGATTTTGCTGCAACAACGAAGGTACGAAGCTCTGTGTACTCTTTCTGAACTTTCTTAAGACGCTTAGCCAGCGCTTTCATCTCAAGTTCAGTTGAGGTAATCGTGCGTTCGTATTCACTCTTACGGCTACGAGAAGTATGCAAACGCTCTTGAAGCTCGTCACGACGACGAACCGCGCGCTCTTCAGCACCTTCATCAGCGTTAACACCGAACTCTTGTAGCTCTTGCTTGAACTCTTGAACCGTCTCTTGCTTCGCTTGGTGCGAGCTCTTCAGTGCTGCCAATACTTGGTTGTACTGGTTCATCTGTTCGCGAGCTTGCTTCAAGCCATCGCGGCCTTTAGCTCGTGCTTGTTCTGCTTGAACCAACTTCGCTTTCAGTTGTTCGCTCAGTTCGCTGCTCTTGTTAAGCAGGTCAACAGAATCTGCGTAAGCAAAGTAGTGACGACGTTCGATTAAGTCAGAAAGAGCAAACACTTTACCTTTTAGAGTTTGTAACGCGCTGTCCGCCTGACGATACTCGGCTTCCAAAGCTTCGAATTGCTCTGGGTCAGCATCGAGTGCAGAAACGATTTGCTCTAATGAAGTAAGTGCTTTGCCATGAGTGTTCAAGTAAGACTTAGCTTCGCTTAGACGCTCTAGTTGTGCTTCTAATTCAGCGAGACGCTCAGCTAATGTTTCGTCTTCAAGAATACGAACCATTGGTGCCAATTTGTCCAGTGCACCAAGTGCTTGCTTGCTTTGTAGAAGCTGACTGCGTTGTTGTTGCTCTTTAGAGTCAAGCTCAGCCAGAGAACGAACAATTTGATTACGCTTATCACGAATAGCAGCCAGTGCTTGTTCTGGATCTGCGTTAAACGCAACGTGCAGATGCTTAGCAACAAAGCTGTTAAATGCTTGGTATAGGCGATTCAGTTTCTGAGAGTCAAACGCAGCTTTGGCATGGTTTTCTACCACAACGTCACGCTCTTCACGCAATTTCTCTAGGCGTTGCTCACGAGCCGCACGGCCAAACAATGGAATCTCAGGGAAGCGCGAGTAACGCATTTGGCGATCGTTCAGCTGAACACACACCGCACCTTCAAGCTCATCGGCATTGAACGAGCTGTCATCAAACGCATCTACATCGCCTTCTAGGATGTAAAGATCTTCTGGACAATCATCAAGATCCACCAGCTTCTCTTTAATGCCATCAAGGTCCGAAACCACAATTGCGTGACGAGCCGGGCCGTACATCGCACTGAAGTACGGTGCATCGCCAATCGTGATGTCATCGTAGATCTCAGAAAGCAGCACGCCACCAAGCGTATCCGCCAGACCTTTCAGGCGAGGATCGTTAGAGCCACCCGGAGAAGCTAAACGCTCTATCTCTTGTTCAAGTTCAGAACGGCGCGTCGCCAATTGATCTTTCGCTACCGCTTGAGATTTTTCGTCTTCAAGCACTTGCTGCATTTGAGTCATTACTGCTTGGCTATCTTCTAGCTCAGCTTCTGTTTGATCTCTTAGGGCTTCAAGTGCGTCGTTCGCCGTGATCCACGTTGGAGCAATAGACTCAAGTTTTTGAATCTCTTGGTCGTGGTTTTGTTGCACACGACGTTGCTCACTCTTCGCTTCACGCAGCTCTTCTTGAGCGTACTCAAGAGAATCGATCTGCATTGCATGGCGTTCACGTTCTTCATCGAAAACCGCTTCGTCAGTCAGTGAGATGTTGTGTTGCTTTTGGTATTCAGTCGCAAGCTCTTTTGCTTGACGCTGCTGCGCCACATCACGAGCCATGTCGCGGTGCTGAGCACGCCACTGTTGTTCGTTTTCAACAACGTGTTTTGCGTTACGGCCTTTTTCTAACGCTTGCTTAGCACTGTTAGACGCTTCTTTACGCTCAACGTCACCAACGATGCTTTTAACAAGAGCGAGCGCTTTGTCGAACTGCGCAGACGCAGCAGAAGACATGTCTAGTTTATGCTTAGTCGACAGTAACGTTTGAGTGCTTGATTCTTCTTGTGCTTTTAGCTCAGAAACCAGAGTTAATGCGCTTTCTGCCGTAATAGACTCATCATCAAGTAGCTGCTTAGTTTTCTCTAATGCTTGAACCGCTTGTTGGTATTGAAGCGCACGAGTCTGCTGAACATCCAACGCTTGTTGGTAGTCAGCAAGCTGAGTTTTCAGGCTATCCACTTCTTCTTCAGTAATGGTTGCCTGTTCTTCAGCAAGAAGTACTCGTTCTTGAGCTTCTTCAGCTACCATCATCTGTTCTTCTAGACGCTCATTAAGCTCTTCTAGATCTTCACTGTAGCGAGCAATTTTCTCTTGCTGACGAAGTGCAGTTTGAACCAATTGAAGATGATCCGAAGCCGCTTGATAATCTTGCTCTAGTGCCGATTCTTGATCGACCAACAGCTCAAGCTCTTCTTGAACGCGGTTCAACAAGTTGTTTTGATCAAGCAAGGTTTCGCGAGAACCAAACAGTTCACCACGGAACTTCATCGTTTGATCAAGCTTGTTGCGACGATCGTTGGCATGGCGCATGTAATCTGCTGCCACGTAGTTCGTAGATTCAGTGATCAAGTGCTTGAACAAGTCACGATCCGACTGAGTCGTTTTGATCGCTTCTAGCGTCATGCGGTTTTCGCGTAGTGCTGATTCCATGTCTTGGAATGCTTTCTTCACGCCACCATTTTGCGGTAGAAGGTAATCACGCAGAGAACGCGTAATCGCACTAGAAATACCACCGTAAAGCGATGCTTCAATCAGACGGTAGAACTTAGAACGGTCGCTGCTGTTACGCAGTTTCTTCGGTACCACACCGTATTCAAACATCTGTGAGTGGTAATCAACAATCGAAGAAAAGGCTTTAAAGTGCGCCCCTTCATATTGCGCTACCGCTGCTTTCACGTCGTTCAGTTGACACACACGAGCGTGGCTGTCTGAAACGTTCTGGATCAATACATCCGTTGGCTTCACATGGCTTGGAAGGCCTTGGATTACAAACGGTTTGATGTCGACCTTCTTATCACGACCCGCAACTTGCTGCAGTTTTACTGCAAACAATAGGCGTTGATTACGAGAGTTCACAACATCTAGCGCGGCGTAACATGCGCCAGGTTGAAGCTTACCGTAAAGACCTTTGTCGCGTGATGATTGTGAACTGCCCGCTTCCGTTGTATTACGGAAATGCAGAAGGCTTTGGTCAGGGATCAGTGCAGTGATGAATGCCGCCATTGTGGTCGACTTACCCGCACCGTTACCGCCAGAAAGCGTTGTAACCAATCCATCAATATCAAAAGTACGCGCAAAGAAACCGTTCCAGTTGATCATGGTTAATGATTGATACTTACCTCTTTCAATCATGCTTCACCTTCTACTTTTGTTTGTTCGCCATCGTTTGACTCAAGGTCAAAGCCGGCTTGATCGTTAAAAATGTCTTGTTGACCGTTTTCGTCCACGTTTAGTTCAACTTCTGATACGGCTTCCGTTTGCTCTTCATTCAACAAGCTACCTTGGTTAGGTTCTTGAGTATGAACAACAGCTTCACCATCACGAATAAGTCGTAATTGCGCTTCTTTCATATCATCGCCAACACGAACATCTGCACCAAAACGGAACACCGCTTCGCTGATACGGAATTTACCTGTTTCACCAATCACGATCAGCATGCCGATACGACGTAAACGGCGTAAAGAAGTACGTACTTTTTCAAACAGCTTTTCTTTGTCTAAGTCAGAACCAGACGCACGGTTGGTTGCTAGCTTCATGAGTTTTTTCTCATCCGCTAACGACATCAGTTCATCAAACAACTCTTGATTGGTGAAGATGCCTTCATGAGCCAAACGCTCTGGGCTTAGGTATAAGAAACACAATACTTTGCCAACCAGCATGTCGAGCTCAGACAACACACTACGACCAATTAAAGACGTAGAACGCGGGCGCAGATAGAAGAAACCTTCAGGCGCTTTTACCAGTTCCGTATTGTAGCGTTGATAAAAATGCTGAAGCTCAACTTCAAAATCAGAAAGCAACGCATGGTTATCGAGGTCTTCTGTTGAAACATGCTTGCCTGAACGCAACATGCTATCTAGCGCAGGAAACAATGGGTTCGCTATCGCTTTTACCAGTTTCTCTGGCATGTAATCATCAGTACTTGTTAATGACATTTGCTTGTACCTTTGCACCGAAATCGTTGATTGCCTGCCAATCTGGCTGAATAGCCTGATAGTCAGACTCTGAGTAACCTAAGCGAACGGCTTGGTCGACAACAATTCTGGCTAAATCAAAATGGTGTGTGCGAGGGTGCGCTGCGAGGTAATCACGCAGCACAAGGCCAAGATCAATTGGCGCACCTTGCTGTTTGTGAGCTTTCAACATATCTCCGATTCGTTCTGAAAGTAGATCGTTCACTTGCTCAAATTCTTCGTATTCTACGTCGATTGGGGCTTGCCCCATCACTTCGTCATCACGGAGCACAAGTGCTTCATCGCGAAGATCCGTGAGTTTTTCTGCGTCTGCGTAGGTCAATAACCAAGGCGCATCAAAGTAGTCAGTGACTGACTGACGCAAGCGTTGGCTAAAGGCACGGTTTTTATCCATATCGATCGCGGTACGGATAAATTTATGCACGTGGCGATCGTAGCCGATCCACAAATCAATCGCTTGTTGGCCCCAACTGGTGATTCGGTCTAGCTTCATTTGCAAACCAAATAGGGTTTCGCCAACGAACTCGAGCTCATCGTCACCATAAACAATTTCTTGAATATCAAGAATCTGGGTTTGCAGTTCATCACCCGCCGCTTGCAAGGTGTCTTGCAACTCTTTTAGCGTGGCTGAGGTTTCTGATAGCAAAGACTCACAGTTGTTGATTGCTTCTCGCCAATCTTTATTTAACAGATCCGCAATTTGCTGCTTGACGGTTTGTTGCTGTTCATCCATAACCCGCTGGTTGAGATCGATCTGATCAAAAATTTCGCCAACAGAATACTTGAGCACGCCGTACACATTCCTTCTCCAATGTCCCGGAGTTCCACCTTTCTGGGCGGCTTCAATGGCTTTTGCCATCTCATCGGCAACCATAGAAAGCTGGATAGACAGTTTTAATTTAGAAAACTGGCGGTGACGTAAGTAATAATCTGAGATACCAATCGCCAATGGCGATAAGCGATAAATGCTTGCACCATCTGTGATTTCGCTGGTAAAGCGGCTGATCAACTTCTGTTTAACCAACTCATTGATAGCGTTGTTGGCACGAAACGCAGACGCTTCGCCAGTATCTTCAAACAGTCGAGTGACAATAGTGAATGCATCGTGCAGTTCACCCTCGCCCAACTCTTCATCGAACCTTTCATTGCTTAATACGGCGATAGCAATCAAAAATGCTAAGCGCTCTGGTGGCAAGTTTAATGAAAAATCATGCTGCTTGACCCAGCCCACCAACTCATCAATTGGCTGCTCTTCGGCAGTTTGAGTCATTTCACTCATTGTGGTTCCTGTTACTGTTGTTCGTCATATCGAACGTATTAGATATGACGCCTATTTCTTTATGACGCGGCTTCTTACGATGGCATAGCGCATGTTGTGGCTTCTTTTACCACATTCACCGCTGTTATTGCGCAGGTTTTTGAGCCCAAACGTGAATATAACGGCCTAGCGACAGATATGGCTCTTGGCGACATAGCTGTTTCTCTAGTTCCAACACATCTTCAAATTGGTAATCACCCATGTACTCCATATTACCTATGTAGTCACTGAAAGAGCGAATGCCTGATTTACCACAGATATCTAGACCAGCGTCTTCTATCCATTGATAAACCTCTTCAGGCTTCAAGCCTTTTTGTGGTTGCAGCTTAAACCTTTTTCGATGTGGCATCCCATTCAATACATGAGGAATGTTGCCACAAATCACATTTTTCAGGACTAAACCATGGTGGTTGTAAAACATTATCGAGGCAATACCACCGGGTTTTACTTGTTCCAACAATAAATCAAGTGCCTGTTTGGGGTCTGCTAGCCATTCCATTACGGCATGAAACATCACAAAATCGACTTTCTCTTCGAGATGCTCTGCCACTTTTTGTACCGGAGAATGAATAAATCGATATTGCTCGAGCAAACCCGCTTCGCTGATACTTTCTTCTGCGAGCTTCAACATTTCAGAGGAGAGGTCGCACAGAGAAACGTTGTGGCCTAGTGTCGCAATTTTTTGTGACATCTGTGCAAGTCCACCGCCTGCATCAAGGACATGCAGCGGCGAAGCGGATTGATCAAACTTGCTCAAAGCTTGTTCTAAATCTTCCCATACGATGCACTGACGGATCTCTCCTTTGTCAGAGCCGTATATGTTTTTTGCAAATTTGTGGGCAATATCGTCGAAATTACGGTCTTCAGTCACGGCTACTTGAGTTATTATGTCCTATCGTGCCTGCTATTCTGTCACAGGAATTTCAGGAATAAAGAGGCGATGTCTCTTTTTACTACTAAGTGATGTTTTTTCGGACTATTCGGATATGTTTGAGCTGAAAAAAGTAGTGTCTTCGTTACTGATGCCACTGCCAGCAATGTTAATTCTCGCTTTTCTGGGTTTAGCCCTAGTGATGTTTACTGCAAAAAGGAAGACAGGTTGCCTAATTACCCTTTCAGCCCTCTGTGGTATTTTCCTAATCGCTTTCCAGCCTGTTTCTAGTCAACTTTTAATGCCAATGGAAAGGCAACACACCGCTTTTTTACCTATCGATGATACCGTCGATTACATTATGGTTCTTGGAAGTGGTCACGTTGTTGATGACCAAATCCCACCAACATCAGAACTTAGCCGCACCGGTCTGATGCGCTTAAGTGAAGGGATTCGTATCTTACGTCTTTACCCTGGAGCTAAACTCATTTTGTCTGGTTATGGCGCAGGCACTGAGGTGAGCAACGCCAAAATGATGGCTAAAGTAGCGCTAGCACTCGGCGTGGCAAAACCCGATATCATTCTGCTTGAAACTGCGAAAGATACGTGGGAAGAAGCTCGCCAAGCCGCTGCATTCGTTAAGAATAAGAAAATGGTGCTGGTGACATCAGCTAGCCATATGACTCGCGCACTTAATGAATTCAATGCCGCGGGCATGAAACCATTACCAGCTCCAACCAACTACCTTGCACAAGAAGGGATTGTTGAACCATGGAATAAGTATATGCCTAAGGCTATCTATCTCGAGCAGACTGAGCGCTATTGGCATGAGACGATGGGATTAGTTTGGCAAAGCTTGCGAGATTGGCTAGACACAAGTAATGACCCTGTCGAGAGCAGTACTCCGACGGTAAACCATTAAAAAGTTCAGTAACAAAAAAACCGAGGCATCATTGATGTCTCGGTTTTTTTACGTTCAAGTATCGTTACTGAAATCAGCTTTCCACGGGAAATTAGTCACCAGCAAACATGTAACCTTCACCGTGAACCGTCACAAAAATTTGTGGATTCTTAGGGTCAAACTCCATTTTTGCACGCATACGACGGATTAACACGTCGATAGTGCGGTCATTCGGCGCGTCTACTCGATGGCTGATCATATTCAAAATACGTTCACGGCTTAATACTTGGTTAGGGTAAGAAGAGAGTGCAACCAATAGTTCATATTCAGCTTTGGTCAATTTCACCGGCTCGCTGTTCTTGCTTAGCGCACGGCGAGGTATATCAAACGTCCATTCACCAAAACGAACCACAGATTCGTCTTCTGTTTGTTCTACCGCAACCGCTGCAGTTTTACGAGCAGCCGAAATACGCCACAAGAGGTTTTTAACTCGAACCAACAACTCGCGAAGTTCGAAGGGTTTAGTAACGTAATCGTCTGCGCCCATTTCAAGGCCAACGATCTTGTCAATGCTATCCGTGCGTCCAGTAACTAAAATTATTCCAATGTCTGATTGACTGCGTAATTCGCGAGTTAGCATCAATCCATCTTCGCCTGGCAAGTTGATGTCTAACATAATGAGGTCAACGTTATTTTCTTCTAACATTTTTCTCATTTGAGCCCCGCTTTCAGCTTCGCTCACTGTGTAACCTTCATTCTGGAAATATCCAACCAGTTTACTTCGGGTTACCACATCATCTTCTACGACTAATACGTGATAGCTCATCTACACCACTTTTCTTATTTAATAGTTTCAGTGACCATTCTATTCATAACTCGTAACAATTCTAGTACTACAGAAGATAAAAGCCAGAAACATGATTTTTTTTTGATACAAGACAATCTTAAACCTTGCTATTTGTCCCCCATCGCAATTCAATATAGGCATTACTACTAACGAGTAACTTTGCGTTTCGCAAATAACCTTGTTATTCAGCCTTGGTGTGTCTATACATAAATCACTCGACGATGCTAGGTATACACACACCACAAGACTAAATCAGGATCTAAGAAATGAAAGATACGAAAGCATTCAACGAACAACGAGCAGAAATATACTGGTGGCTATCAAGCTTGTTCGCTAAAGAGCTCACTCAAGAAGAACTCGATCACTACCACTCTGTTGAAATTCGTTCTTTCCTAACTGGTTTAGGTGAAAATGAAACACTAAAGCCGGCGATTGATAGCTTAGTGGATGCGCTAAACCGTCTACAAACACGTGAAGATGCTCAATTAGAATTGTCTGCTGACTTCTGTGACTTATTCTTAAAGACTGATAAACATGGCGCACTTCCTTACGCTTCTATGTATATCGGCCAGACTGGCCTTTTGAACGATAAGCCAGCAAAAGATATGGAAGAAATCATGGCTAAACACAACTTGGTGGTTAACCAAGACCTAAAAGAGCCAGCTGACCACATTGCTATCGAACTCGATTTCCTAGGTAATCTAATCATTCGTTCGAACGAAACTGAACTAGAAGAAGAACTAGAGAAATCCTTTGCTGTTCAACAGCAATTTATCGAACAGCAACTGCTTACTTGGGTACCAAAGTTCAACGTTAAATGTCATGACATTGACACATTCGGTTTCTACGCATCAGTCTCATCCCTGCTATTGGCATTCTGTAAATTAGACACTCAATACCTAGCTGGCGAATAAGCTTTTTTTGACGACTCGATAAATAAATTCAATAGAATTGTGACCATTCACCCGGATTTCTGGGTGAATTTTATTGCGAGTAATTTCTAGTCAGTCTAAAATTGTGACCGCAAACGATAAAATATGAAACATTCACGAAATGCTACACTTATTGAAGTTCAGAGCATTTCGGTGTTAAGACAAGCCGCTCAATAGCGGTTTTTTGTTTTTTAGCACTTTAGTACCCAAAGAGCCCTACAAATTTAAGCTCTTAGTTAGGTAGCTTAACGGCTACTTCATTCCGTACTTTGGGAAAGTAGCTTCTAATAGGATAAAAACATGGCCACTATAAAAGATGTCGCACGCTTAGCCGGCGTATCAACAACAACCGTTTCTCACGTAATCAACAAAACTCGCTTTGTTGCTGAAGCGACTCAAGAAAAAGTAAACAAAGCCGTAGACGAACTGAACTATGCGCCAAGTGCCGTTGCTCGTAGTTTGAAGTGCAATACAACACGCACCATCGGTATGCTAGTGACTCAATCAACTAACCTATTTTTCTCTGAAGTTATCGATGGTGTTGAGAGCTACTGCTACCGTCAAGGTTACACTTTGATCTTGTGCAATACGGGCGGTATCTACGAAAAGCAACGTGACTACATTCGAATGCTTGCAGAGAAACGTGTAGATGGCATCTTAGTTATGTGTTCTGACCTGACTGAAGAACTAAGAGAGATGTTAGACCGTCACGCAGACATCCCTAAAGTTATCATGGACTGGGGCCCTGAAAGCTCTCAGGCTGATAAGATCATCGATAACTCTGAAGAAGGTGGCTACCTAGCAACCAAATACCTCATTGAGCGCGGTCACTCCAAGATTGCATGTTTAAGTGGCCACTTAGACAAAGCAGCGTGTGTTGAACGCATCTCAGGTTACAAGCGCGCACTCAATGAAGCGAAGATTACTGCCGATGAAAATATGATCATCGAAGGCAACTTTGAATGTGACACAGCTGTGATTGCTGCTGACCAAATCATTGAGATGAAAGATCGCCCTACCGCAGTATTCTGTTTTAACGACACGATGGCATTAGGACTGATGAGCCGATTACAAGAAAAAGGCATTCGTATTCCTGAAGATATCTCAGTGATCGGTTACGACAACATAGAATTGGCTGAATACTTCTCTCCACCGTTAACGACGGTTCACCAACCTAAGCGCCGTGTTGGTAAAAATGCATTCGAAATACTACTAGAGCGTATAAAAGACAAAGACCACGAGAAACGCGTCTTCGAAATGCACCCTGAAATTGTTGAGCGAAGTACAGTTAAAACGTTAAATTAATTGATGTAATGAGTTTAGTTTAATCAAGCGCACCTTTAGGTGCGTTTTTTTTATCAACAAACAAGGTGCACTTGCATGCATAATTCAAAGATCATTAATTGAAGCAACATCACATTTTGAAATAAGAAGTGTGAGCCTAATTCAACAAAAACTTTATTCTAATAACCCAGTCACGCACAGGGCAAACCACTTGAAAAAGTGGGACGCAAAGCTTCCGGCCTAAACCACTCGTTGGTATGGTAGCGGGGTTACCGATGGCAAAATGCAGTAACTACTAATACTTTAGTAATTTACAGCCTATTGACAATTTAATTGCAACATTTTGCTAATCTCTCGGACCTGCTTATTTGGTGGCGTAGTTCAAATACACCGAGATAAATAACATGGATAAACCGATACTAAAGGACTCAATGAAATTATTTGAGCCCCTAGGAAAAATTAAGTCACGCTCAATGTTTGGTGGATTCGGGCTTTTTGCTGATGACACTATGTTTGCCCTGATTGTGAATGACCAGTTGCATATACGAGCTGACAAATGCACAACGCAACAATTCGAACAACAAGGATTTCAACCGTACGTCTACAAAAAACGTGGTTTTCCTGTCGTTACTAAATATTTCGCTTTACCTGAAGGCTTATGGCAAGACCAAGAGAAAATCTTGCAGCTTGCGACTACGTCTCTAGGTTTTGCTAAAGAAGAGAAAGCTGAACAATCTTCTGCTAAACCAACTCGACTCAAAGATCTGCCTAACCTTCGACTCGCCACCGAGCGGATGTTGAAAAAGGCAGGGATCGATTCTGTAGAACGTTTATATGAATCTGGCTCTGTAAACGCATTTAACGCCATCAAAGAATCGCACGCGTCTTCTGTCAGTATTGAACTGTTATGGGCCCTAGAAGGCGCGATCAATGGTACACATTGGTCTGTTATACCGCAGCAACGTCGTGAAGAGCTTATCAATCACGTCAATTAACATTGTCAGTGCAAACTATCTAGATAACTAAGCCGCATTTTTGCGGCTTTTTTTATATCTGGTGAAAGTTATTCTATGCTTTGCCTGTCTATCTATACTAGTGGTATACATTTAAAAACTAATGGTATGCATTGAAAATTTAGAGGAAGTATCAATGAGTAAAAAAATGATATTGGGTATTGTGTTGGTCATAACCATCGTCTTGTTAGGCGTCAATTTCGGCCAGTACTTGACGCTTGAAAATGCAAAAGCCCAGCAAGCTGTTTTGAATGACTACATCGAGAGCAATTTCATTGCCGCTGCCGCTATCTACTTTGTCGCGTATGTCATGATTACGGCTTTCTCAATTCCTGGCGCTGCCGTTGTTACGCTGTTAGGCGCTGCGCTGTTTGGGTTTTGGAACAGTTTACTGCTGGTGTCTTTCGCGAGCGCTATTGGTGCAACCCTCGCCTTCTTAAGTAGCCGTTACTTGTTACGTGACTGGATCCAAACCAAGTTTGGCGACAAATTAGCTACCATCAATAAGGGCGTTGAAAAAGACGGTGCATTTTACTTATTCTCGCTACGTCTAATTCCTGTTTTCCCGTTTTTCCTTATCAATCTATTGATGGGTCTAACACCTATGTCGGTGAGTCGTTACTATATTACTAGCCAAATCGGTATGTTGCCGGGTACCGCCGTTTTCTTGAATGCCGGAACTCAACTCGCAGAAATTGATTCACTTTCGGGCATCGTGTCTCCCTCAGTACTGTTGTCATTTGCCTTACTGGGTGTGTTCCCAATTATTGCTAAATGGTTGATGAACAAATTTCGCTCAACACCTGTCGCTGAGTAACGTATATAGCTAAATAGCGCATGCAGCCAAATAAGGTTCTATTTCAATGAAAATCTTCAATGCATCGAATCCGACAGAAGCTCATATCATCTGTGGATTGTTAGAAAGTGAGAATATTGCGTGTGAAGTCCGTGGTGAGGGTTTGTTTGGTTTAAAAGGTGAAATTCCATTTACCGAAGATACAGACCCTTACGTATGGTTATATGAGCCAGAACTGGCTAGTAAAGCCCGCACGATCGTCAATGACTACCAAAAACAGCAAGATTCGATCATCTATGAAGAGTGGCGTTGTGGTGAGTGTCATGAAATCAATGAAGCACAATTCGGGTCTTGTTGGCAGTGCGGCGCTGCGTCGCCTGAATAGCAGAGTTTCAGTTGTTACAGACACGATTCGATCAAATACCTCCTCCAAATAAAAACGGGAAGCTAAATTAGCTTCCCGTTTTTATTTTAATTCTATTGAATCATCTGCTTTGATAATCAACCTAGAGAATCACTGGATTTGCTTTTGGATAAAAGCGATAGATTGTTGATTGAATTCTTCAGGATTTTCTACATTACATACATGCCCACAGTTGGCAATTTCTACCAACTCGCTCGACTCGTGTGCTTCGACCATTTCTTTAACGGGTTTGATGAACATGTAATCGCGCTCGCCCATCAAATACAAAGTCGGAATCGGCAACTCCCTGTCTTTAAAGTATTTCATCAATGGGTTCACATCAGCCGTGAGGATAAACCAGCGCTTGAACTCTTTTTGGCACAGCTTTTTCGCTTCGCGGATAAACAGGTGACGTGATTCTTTCTGACTTTTTTGCGGCATCACAACATAAGCAAAAAGGCTGTATAGCCACATATAAGGAATGATGTGCTTACTCAGGTTTCCTAATTTGATTAAGACTTGAGATCGAGTGTTAAGTTTAGTGACAGCACCACCAAGCACCATCGAACGTACTCTGCTTGCCGCCAGTTCGGCCACGTTACGAACGATAATCGTACCCAAAGACATACCCACAAAGTGTGCGGATCGGATTTTTAGATGATCTAACACTTTAAGAATATCGAGCGTTACTGATTTGAACGTATAACGGTTCGAAATCAGATCTTTAAGTATGTTGTCTGATTTACCGTGCCCTCTCAAGTCAATGAGAAGCAAGTTGAAATGCTGTTTATACGCTTTGATCTGCTTAAACCAAATGGAGGAACTGCCCCCTGCGCCATGCACAAACACAACCCACTCATCACTCGTAGGGTGAGTAAATGTTTTATGAAATAATAAACTCTCAGACATACCTATCGCTTAATTTATTTATGGAGCTAAGCCTCATCACAAGGCGATGACTAAGGATATCACGCAATTAAGAATTTTAAGTGATAATAGTGTCAAACCCAACACTAGTCATGTGAATACCTGACCACCTTTTCTACCTGACTAAAATGAGTTTGCAAGCTTTGTCTTTGGAAACGTGATGTGATCTGACCAGAAAACAAAAAGGCACTCTATCAACAGAGCGCCTTCTTTTATTATGAACTGTTGTTATTCAACAACTGAATTTTAAAGCTAAGTCAACAAGTTAAAATGCAGAATGGTACATCGCAAGATATTCTTGTGCCGCATCTTCCCAACTAAAGTCTTGTTGCATCGCGTAAAGTTGAACGCGCTTAATTTCAGATGGATTTTGAGCATAAAGTAGTAATGAACGATGCAATACCGTTAGCAATGCTTGCGGTGTTGGCTCCTCAAAAGCAAAGCCTGTTGCTATCTCGGGATCCTGATCGTAATCATTCACACTGTCCTTTAAACCACCAACAGAGCGCACAATAGGCAAAGTGCCGTAAGCCATGCTGTAGATTTGGTTCAAGCCACAAGGCTCAAACTCAGAAGGCATCAAGAAAAAATCAGAGCCCGCTTCAACCAAATGCGCTAGTTCATTATTGTAGGCTTCTACGAATGAGAACTTGTCTGAATGAAGTGCTGATAACTCTTTCAATTGACTCGCCAAAACCGGATCACCAGTACCGACAATCACGATCTGCAATTCGTTTTTCAAGAACTGCTCGATGATAGGCAGTAAGTAATGAACGCCTTTTTGGTTGGTCAGACGGCAAACCATGCCATAAACCGCACAATCGGTAACGGGTAAACCAACATCTTGTTGCAGTTTTTGCTTACAAGCAGATTTTCCACGAGTCATGCTGTGTTTCGTTGCTTTGAATTTACGAGGAAGGAAAGCGTCTGTTTCCGGGTTCCAAGCTCCATAATCACAACCGTTGAGAATACCAAATAAGTCGGCCGAACGATGTTGGAACTCTGCAGCCATGCCATGGCTACCTAACTCCGTTTTCAGCTCTTCCGCATACGTTGGGCTTACTGCATTGATCTTATCGGCACACATCACCCCTGCTTTTAGCATGGTGACATGCGTGTCACTTACAGATGCTTCAGGCACATTGTAACTGTGCATCTCTGACAGACATTGCAGTTCATCGTATGCGAACACCCCTTTGAAAACTGCATTGTGAATCGAGATAACACTGCGCGTATTTTCAAAGAAATCGTGTTGTTGATAACGTGATTTAAGCAAGAAAGGCACAAAACCTGTGTGCCAGTCATTTGCATGAATGATATCAGGTTGGAACGCGAGCTTAGGAAGCATATCCAAACAAGCCGTACTGAAGAACGAGAAGCGCTCTCCGTTATCGGCATACGCTTGATTGTTCTCTGCGTACATTTCAGGGCGATCGAAATACTTGGCACATTCAATAGCGAAGATTTGAACACCTTCGACACTCAACTTTTTGACTTGATAAGCAGTATGAGGCCAATGATCGAGCTCGGTCGACAAAATCACTTCAGCTGAATCAATGTTTGGAATGTTTCTATAAGCAGGGATGGTCACTCGAACATCTTGTTCGAGTGTTTGTAACGCTTTTGGCAGTGCCTTGGCTACATCAGCCAAGCCACCACTTTTAATCAAGCCTTCAACTTCAGACGCTACAAAAAGTACCGAGAGAGTCTTAGTAACCAACTCGAGCTCCTTTAGGAATAACTACTACACCATCGTCAGAGACATGGTAATGCTTTTTATCTTCTTTCAGATTTACGCCAATCTGTGTTCCAGGTGCGATATCTGCATCTTTATCGACGATGACACGACGAAGTACGCAACCTTCACCCACTTTCACGTCACCGAGTAAGATACTCTCACTAATATCACACGCTGATGCGATATTACTGCGGAAACCCAATACACACTTCTCAATGCGAGAGCCACGTACGTAGCTGCCGTTACACACTAAGCTATCGATGATCTGAACACGGCCGTTTGCCGAATCAGTAAACGTAGCCGGCGGTAGTGGCGGATAGTACGTATGTAGTGGCCACTTGCGGTTGTATAGCGAGAATGGCGCATCTTTCTCAAGAAGATCCATATGAGCTTGCCAGTACGCGTCAATCGTACCTACATCGCGCCAATAAACTTCTTCTTTCTCACCAGTAATACGGTTAGTACTGAAGTCATAAACAAACACATCACCACGCGGAACCATGTTTGGAATGATGTCTTTTCCGAAATCATGTGTCGAGTCTTCTTTATCTGCATCTTCAACAAGTTCTGCGAACAACTCGTTAGCTTCAAATACGTAGTTACCCATAGACACAAGCGCAGACTCCGGGTCACCTGGAATTGGTTTCGGGTTAGCCGGTTTCTCTTCAAAACCAATCATACGTCCTTCAGCATCCACTTCGATAACGCCGAATTCAGATGCTTCAGCAAGCGGCATACGCAATGCAGAAACGGTTAAAGCCGCTTTCTTCTCTTTATGGAAATCAAGCATCTGCTTAATGTCCATTTTGTAAATATGATCTGATCCAAAAATACAAACTTGATCAGGTTCTTCCAACTGCATGAAGCGAAGGTTTTGATAAATAGCATCTGCAGTACCTTCATACCAACGCTTACCTGTACGCATTTGCGCAGGGATTGGGTCGATAAAACGGTCTGTTATACCACTGATATTCCAACCTTTTTTCATGTGATGGAACAGTGATTGTGACTTAAACTGTGTTAATACGTAGATCTTCATTAGATCAGCATTAACGAAGTTATTCAGAGCAAAATCAATTAAGCGGTAACTACCACCGAAAGGAACCGAGGGTTTGCTGCGAGATTCAGTTAAAGGTCTTAAGCGAGAGCCTTCACCACCAGCAAGAATCATTCCTAATACACCAGCCATTTTATTCTCCATATATTTATAGCTTGTCGATGTTAGTGCTCTAAGAGGTATCTTCCTCTGGGGGATGAGCACCAACACTTATTTCGGTACTTAACGAATATCCATTCACATGCAGTGAAAATATCCTAAGCCAAACGTTGTTAAGTGTGCACTATTGTTTGCACTTGGTTTTATATACGTTATCGACTTTCCGGTCGATTTCAATTTTTAATACGCCATTCTGTGTTATGTAAGCCGATTGCTTTCCTAAGACTTAAAGCAGCTCACATTACACTGTTTTTGTGAAACATTAAGTTAACACTCGGAATACATCAGGTATACAACTAAAACCTGATCTGTGACTTACAATATTTTAATTAAGTTACAATCACGTTAAGGTTGCATAATTAAAGATTATTATCCATTTCATTTATTTCATGACCTGAATTTAACAAATAGACACAGGTAAGGCCGACGATCGAGAGACAGCATAATTAGTCATATTCAGATCAAAAAAAAGCAGCCTAATGGCTGCTTTTTTCATCAATAAAATGTCAACCCATATCAGATCGGGTCACACATTCAGTTACTTCTCTTTAGGCTTTTTACGTTTATCCGTAACTTCCCACTTACCGTCGATGTACAAAGCGGTCCAACCTGAAGGTTTACCGTCCACTTCGGTACGAACGTAGTTTTCTTTTGTCTTACGACTAAAGCGAACCACTGTCGGCTTGCCATCAGGATCAGCAACCGGTGCTGATGCTAGATACTGGAATTTAGGTGAAATACGGTCTTTAAAACGAACCAGCTCTTCCACTAATGGTGCACGTGTTTCACGTGATTTAGGGAAATTACTCGCGGCCATAAACAGACCAGAAGCCCCATCACGAAGTACGAAGTATGCATCTGAATTTTCACATGGGAGTTCAGGGAAATGCACTGGGTCTTCTTTAGGTGGCGCTACTTCGCCATTCTTCAGAATCTTACGAGTGTTCTTACAATCTTCACTCGTACAGTCCATGTATTTACCGAAACGACCATTCTTCAAAACCATGTCAGAACTACATTTGTCACACTCAACAAGCGGACCATCATAGCCTTTCACTTTGAATTCGCCGTGTTCAACCACATAACCTTCACAGTTAGGGTTGTTACCACACACATGCATCTTACGCTTATCATCGATCAGATAAGCATCCATTGCCGTTTCACAAATCGGACAACGCTTTTTCGCTCGAAGTGCTGCGGTTTCAACGTCTTCTTCAAGAACGTTGATAATACCGTCTTCATCACCAAGGTTAATGGTTGTCTTACAGCGCTCTTTTGGTGGAAGTGCATAACCAGAACAACCTAGGAATACGCCAGTCGAAGCTGTACGAATACCCATTTTACGGCTACAAGTTGGACACTCAATATCGGTTTCAACGATATGATTTGGCTTCATGCCACCAGCGTCTTCATCTAAATCGGCTTTTTCCAAATCGCCTGTAAAGTCTTCGAAGAAGTTATCTAGCACGCCTTTCCAGCTTGCTTCGCCTTCTGCGATTTGGTCTAACTTCTGCTCCATACGAGCCGTAAAGTCATAGTTCATTAGGTCATTGAAACTACCATCTAGACGGTCAGTAACAATTTCACCCATCTTCTCAGCATAGAAACGACGCTGTTCAACTTTTACATAACCACGGTCTTGAATCGTAGAGATGATTGATGCGTACGTTGAAGGACGACCAATACCACGCTTCTCAAGCTCTTTAACTAGCGCCGCTTCAGTAAAACGGGCTGGCGGCTTAGTGAAATGCTGTTTAGGGTCTAATGCGATTAGGTCTAGCTTTTCACCAACCTGTACAGCAGGAAGAATCGTATCTTCATTTTTACCCATTGGACGTTGAACGCGAGTCCAACCATCAAACTTAAGAATACGACCTTTCGCTTTTAACGTGTACTCATCAGCTTTAACGCTTACCGTCGTTGAATCGTATTGCGCAGGTGTCATTTGACATGCAACAAATTGATTCCAAATCAGCGAGTAAAGCTTGTATGCGTCTGTGTCTACGCCGTTTAGGTCTTCAGACTTAACATCGACACTTGAAGGACGAATCGCTTCGTGAGCCTCTTGTGCGCCCTCTTTGCTGCCGTATACAAGCGCCTTCGGTGGAAGGTATTGTGCGCCAAACTCAGAACCAATGTATTCACGAGCGGCTTCTACAGCTTCTGAACTCAAGTTCGTTGAGTCAGTACGCATATAAGTGATGTAACCCGCTTCATACAAACGTTGAGCCAACATCATGGTTTTCTTTACGCCGTAACCAAGACGTGTGCTCGCCGCTTGTTGCAGAGTCGACGTGATGTAAGGTGCAGACGGCTTACTCTTAGTTGGGCGGTCTTCACGTTTACATACTTCGTATTGCGCTTTTTCTAAAACGCTTACTGCAGCTTGTGTTTGCGCTTCATTATCAGGTTTAAACGCAACACCGTCTTTTTGAGCGACTTGCAGTCTGAAATCTGTTTTCTCTGCCGTTTTGGTATCAGCATGCACATCCCAGAACTCTTCAGGGATAAAAGCGTTGATCTCGCGCTCACGTTCAACCAGTAGTTTTACAGCTACAGATTGAACACGGCCAGCGGATAGGCCTCGTGCTACTTTTTTCCAAAGCAGTGGTGACACCATAAAGCCAACAACACGGTCCATAAAACGTCGTGCTTGTTGTGCGTTTACGCCGTCGATATTTAGCTCACCTGGAGTTTCGAAAGCTTGCTGAATAGCATTTTTAGTAATTTCGTTAAAAACCACTCGTTTGTATCGCGTTTCATCACCACCGATGATCTCACGAAGGTGCCATGCGATAGCTTCTCCTTCGCGGTCCAAATCGGTTGCGAGATAAACATGGTCTGCGTTCTCAGCCAGTTTTTGCAATTCAGCAACGACTTTTTCTTTGCCCGGTAAGATTTGGTAATTCGCTTCCCACTCTTGATAAGGGTTGATACCCATCTTTTTAATAAGCGCTTTGCGATCTTTTTCTTTCTTGATACGAGCTTTATCTTCTGGGCTCATACCCTTGGTTGAAACTGCAGCAGCCTTTTGACCTGTACTTTGACCCGCCGTTGGTAAATCACGAACGTGACCTACACTCGACTTAACGACAAAGTCTTTGCCAAGATATTTATTGATAGTTTTAGCCTTGGCTGGCGACTCCACTATAACGAGCGATTTACCCATATTGACTCTAACGTCCTTAATCACGATGCTTCAACACCAACAATTTTACTTGTGGGCTTTTACGCATGATATTCTAAATTCATTGCTTCTTTTTTTACTATTGTGCGAGATTACTAGAAGATCAACCGCTTTTTTCAAAATTGGATCTGATCGCTCGACAATTCGACGACTCATAGAGAAAAGAGTCACAATATAAAGAAGCTATAAAGTACTCACTAAGAATACTTGCAAGAGCCTATTCATCAGGCATTACGTCTAAACGCGCTCATACTAAGCTTGTCGGCGAATCTAACGCGAGCCCCATTCAATTATTTTTGTCATAAATCACAAAATAAATTGTGGATGTTTGAAAAGACTCTCTTAATCGGTTGTGAAATCATTGAATTTCTAGTTCGACACCATAAACTCAACGATATATTCAGTTATCAGAGATAAACTCATGACAAAGAAAGTAATAGCAGAATTTGATTTACTGCTTATCGCAAACCAAATTATCCAATCACATGATGACTACATTGAAGGCATGCGCGCAAACAGCGTAGTAGAAAAAGACGATGTACTCATTTTCAAAGGTGAATACTTCTTAGACAACAATGGAATGCCGACAGAAAATACAACCGCGGTATTTAACATGTTTAAGTACTTGGCGCATCACCTTTCGAAAGAATTTACAATTCGGCAATAATTAAAAAGCTTGCCATCTAGGCAAGCTTTTTTGTTCCTGGACCTTTATATACTTATCATTTTTATAGACTTAGTATTTTTATAGACTCAGCATTTTCAGCTTATCGAAGTAGTCAGGGAATGTCTTTGATGTACAACCTGGATCATTGATCGTCACCGGGGTGTCACTCAAAGCAACCAACGAGAAACACATCGCCATGCGGTGATCATCGTAAGTATCAATCGCCGCGTGCGTCAGTTCAGCCACAGGGTTAACAATGATGTAGTCTTCACCCTCTTCCACCTCAGCGCCCACTTTACGTAGTTCTGTTGCCATTGCCGCTAAGCGATCCGTCTCTTTCACACGCCAGTTGTAAACATTGCGGATTGCGGTTGTTCCCTTAGCAAACAAAGCCGTTGTCGCAATTGTCATCGCCGCATCTGGAATATGGTTATAGTCCATATCAATGCCTTTTAGCTCACCACAACGAGAGATAACGTAGTCATCACCCCATTCAATTTCAGCACCCATTTTCTCAAGTGCATCAGCGAATTGGATATCACCTTGGATACTGTTTTTGCCAATACCTGTCACTTTAATCTCGCCACCTTTGATAGCAGCGGCTGCAAGGAAATATGACGCAGATGATGCATCACCTTCAACCAAGAAATCACCGGGTGCTGTGTAAGATTGCCCGGTTGGAATCACAAATTCTTGGTAGTCATTGTTGATAACATCCACACCAAATTGCTTCATGATATGCAGCGTAATATCGATGTAAGGCTTAGAAACCAATTCACCCTCGATTTTGATGGTCACTTCGCCTTCAGCTAAAGGTGCAGCCATCAAAAATGCCGTCAAGAATTGACTAGAGATAGAACCGTCGATAGAAACCGTACCACTCTTCAGACCGGTACCTGTGATCTTCAATGGTGGATAGTTTTCGTTTTCTAAGTATTCAACGTCGGCACCGGCTTCTCTCAGTGCAGTCACTAAGTGACCAATTGGGCGCTCTTTCATACGTGGCTCACCAGTAAGAACGTATTCACCGCGACCTAAACAAAGTGCAGCAGCCAATGGACGCATTGCTGTACCCGCGTTACCTAAGAAAAGCTCTAGGGCTTTGTCACTTGAAAATGCACCACCAACACCTGTCACTTCACAAACTGTTTTGTCTGCAGACAACTGATAATCAACACCTAACTGTGTTAATGCATTCAACATATGACGAATGTCATCACTGTCTAGTAAGTTTGTTAGGCGAGTTGTTCCCGTTGAAAGTGCAGCCAAAAGAAGCGCACGATTAGAAACACTTTTTGAGCCAGGTAGGTTAACTTCCCCGCTCACTTTCTGAATTGGTTGTAACGTAAGGCTTTCCATTAGTTCTTATAGTCCTTGTATCACCCGAAGTCACTGGCGCGTATTTATTTTCGGGTGATGAATAATTCTTCGTAGTTGCAGACTAACGAACTTTTCCAACGAACTCCAGAGCTAATCCCCTCGATAAAGGTGATTAATTAGCCAACCAAACACATTTGCATACTAGTACGCTAGATCAACTCTAACGCCATCCGAAAAATAGAGAATCCGCACATCATCACCTCTATTGAACAACATCGAATTGTCAACGTCTTGAATGATGTTAACCAGATTGTCATCCTTGGTTTTAACCAATAATTCAACGAGTTTATATTCCACCCGATATTGCGTATTACCGCGATTACGAGCGATCCCCGCCCCCGCTACAGCACCAACCGCCGTTGCGACTTCTTTACCTGTGCCGCCACCAAACTGATTACCAACCAAACCACCAATTGCCGCGCCCAACAAGGTTTCCCAACCATTCGCTTTCGACTCTACGATCTCCTGTTGGGTAATGTACCTGACCGTATCAACCTCACCGTAAACGACCTCATTCACTGGTCTGGCTTGGTTTCTGTTGTAAGCTGCATTTGCCAACATGGGCAAAACAAGTAAAATCCAAAGCAACTTCTTCATGGTAAAACTCCTAAAGACCTCTTGGTCAGTGATTAATCTGTAATGCGGTACTTATGACTATATACCTAACCGAACTTGATACTACTAGTATAGAGTTTCCTTCGCCCTTCGACGCGCTTGATGAACCCAACGGTCTACTCGCGTTCGGTGGTGATTTGTCACCCATACGAATTCTGAACGCTTATAGCCAAGGTATATTTCCATGGTATGGCCCAGGAGAGCCTATACTTTGGTGGAGCCCTGCACCGCGAGCGGTATTTAATCCTAAGACATTCGAACCATCAAAAAGTCTTAAAAAATTTCAAAGAAAGCATAATTACCGTGTCAGCATCAACCAAGCGACGGACAGAATAATTGGTTATTGCTCTTCACTGAGACCGGAAGAGGAAACTTGGTTAAACAATGACATGCAAGCAGCCTACCGTGAACTCGCTTCATTAGGGTTCTGCCACTCAGTTGAGGTTTGGCAAGATGACGAGCTGATTGGCGGGCTTTATGGGTTACAAAGAGGCCAAGTCTTTTGCGGTGAATCGATGTTCAGCCTGAAGACTAATGCCTCTAAAATTGCGCTATGGTACTTTTGTGAGCACTTTACACAATTCGGCGGACAACTCATTGATTGCCAAGTCATGAACCCACACTTGGAATCCTTGGGCGCTATAGAGGTTGATAGGGATGAATTCCTGAGTTCTCTTCGATTACTCAAAGAAACGTCCGTTAACGATGCATGTTTTAAAAAACAATGGCTAAAGGAAATGCCTTAATGAATCCAGATTTACAACAAATCAGAATTGGATTAACAGACAATCACGCTTGCAGTTACTTACCCCATCTCGAAGAAAGAGTGGCAGTCACGCTTGATGAACACATGCACACCGCAGATAACTATGAAGTTCTACTTGCGAATGGATTTCGCCGCAGTGGAACAACCATTTATAAACCACATTGCGATAATTGCTCATCGTGCCAAGCGATTCGACTGTCGATTCCCGAGGTCAAGTTTTCCAAGAGCCAACGACGAATACTCAACAAGGCCAAAGCGCTGCGTTGGGAGCTGAAAGATGAAATGGATGACAACTGGTTTGACTTGTATAGCCGCTATATAACCGCTCGCCACCGTTCGGGAACCATGTATCCACCGAAGAAAGAAGAGTTTCTGCATTTCTCTAAAAATGAATGGCTTGCTACAAAGTTCATGCACATCTATGATGAGGGGCAGTTAGTCGGCATTGCCGTTACAGACATCATGTCTCACTGTACGAGCGCGTTTTATACCTTCTTCGACCCTGATATCGACATTTCCATGGGAACTCTTGGCGTTCTATTCCAGATCCAACATGCCCAGAAAGAACAAAAACAATGGTTATATTTGGGTTATCAAATCGATGAATGCCCTGCGATGAACTATAAAGTACGATTTCAACGTCATCAAAGGCTAGTAAATCAGCGGTGGCGAGGGTAGAATACGCGACAACTTTACATATTTTGATTTTAACGGCACAATCAAGCCGTTGAAAACCGCCAAATTTCGAAAGAGGATTAGATGGCTAAAGAAGACGTAATCGAGATGCAAGGCACTGTCCTTGATACTCTACCAAACACAATGTTCCGTGTTGAGCTTGAAAACGGTCACGTAGTGACAGCACACATCTCTGGTAAAATGCGTAAGAACTACATCCGTATTCTTACTGGTGATAAAGTAACTGTTGAGATGACTCCATACGACCTTTCTAAAGGCCGCATCGTCTTCCGTGCTCGTTAATTTTTAATTACCGAATACGATAAGAAGCGGAGCCCTCAAGGCTCCGTTTTTTATCGCCTGAACTTTTACCACTCCAACAACACCAACCTAGCATCTAGCATCTAGCATCTAGCATCTAGCATCTAGCATCTAGCATCTAGCA
>NZ_JBGOOI010000066.1:0-25268 GCF_041439605.1 Vibrio sp. 1F169
TTGCTCTCGCATCAACGTTCGTTGCAGAAGTTGTGACGCCAGCTCACCGCATTCACGCTCATACACTTCATAACCAACGATTTTTCGACTGTAGATGTCCTCGATGACATACAGGTAATAGTGTTGGCCTCGAATTTTTGAAGGTAAGTAAGTGATATCCCATGTATAGACTTGGTTCGAATCTGTCGCTGTGTAACTTGATGGCTTCGCTTGCTTCTGCCTACTTCTTTGACGACCTCGTCTGTGGAGTTGTCCCTGTGCACTCAGCACCCGATAGTAACTCGATTCAGAGGCGATATACTCACCTCGGTCAAGCAGTGTCGGGACGATTTGAGTCGGAGGTAAGCTTGCGAACTCAGAGCGGTTACACACCTCGATAATCGCATCACGCTCTTGCTGAGAGAGCTTGTTAGCAGGCTCTGGCCTGATGCATATCGGCCTTTTGTCAGCTTGAACTTCACCTTGCTGATACCAGCGACGATACGTTCTCAAGTCAATTTGAACTTCATGGCAAGCTGGCTCTAAACGGCATCCGCATTGCTTCGCTTCAAGGATAAGAGTCACTATGGTCTGCCTTTCATCGGTTGAGGTTAGTCGTCCTCTGGCTCTTCCCCGTAAAAGGCTCTCAGCTTTTTTCTTAGTACCAAGAGGGCGGCCGTTTCAGCGAGTGCTTTTTCTTTGAGTCGTAAATCTTTCTTCAACTCTTTGATTTCAAGTTTGTCAGCTTTAGCCTGCTTCTTTGCTTCAGCTTCCTGCTCTTTACTCGACTTAAACCCTTGCATACATTCGCTGCGCCAACTTTGGATTTGTTCAGGGAAAAGACCTTTTTCACGACAATATTGGCTGAGTTCACTTTCGGTCATCGAGTAAGACTCGGCAACAATGGCGAGTTTAGTTTGAGCAGACCACTGCTCTGATGAAGTGTTGCTATTTGGCACGGCGGCTCCTGAACGTCTGAGTTGCTGGCGCCAATGATACAGGGTCGCAGTGCTAATTCCTTCCTCTTCCGACACTTCTTTAACTGACATCGAATAGGGAGGCAACAGCTTCTTCAATATAGCTTCTTTTCTTTCTACTGAGATACGAGACACAATTACTCTTTATCGCCCAAACTGGTTAAATTTTAACAGTGACAACTATCCTGCCAGAGGGGGCTGTTCTTTGAGAAGTGATTGGATTTTTCGAACGCTGAGATGATATTGTCCCGCAAGCACGCCAATATAACTTAATAGATTAGGGCCGATGATACCTTGTGAGACATTGTCAGGTTTTGAGCTTTTACTGTTTCTTTGCAGTGGCGACATTGACCAGCAAATAAACGGTATTCAGTGATGTAGACCGTAGGTTTCGGAATGGCGTTGTTGATCAAATCAACTTGAAGGTCAACGACGCCATATGCGACTCATCGTTAGCTTCGAACAGGCATGCCTAGTCCTATGACTTTGTTTATAGCTTTGACATTCGCCATGATTTCACCCACTTGAGCGTTATAACATCTCAAGCTCAATTTACCGCTGGTTAGTCCTTTATATCGAGACATTGCGGTCTCAGATATTGAGCGATAGTGATAACCAAACTCGGATTTCCACTCCGCTATTGTTCCGTTTTCCAGAGCCTCTACAGCTTCATTTCTGGGATATCCATCCTCCCAAAACACTGCATTATTTCGAGGTGGTATCAATGGAGTACAACCGTTATTTTTCAGAGTATTGTGGCAACTTTTTGTGTCATATGCTCCATCGGCAGATACGACATCGATCTTTCTACGTAAAGGGTTGAGTAACGTTGGCAGCACTTCGCTATCACCAACATTTACCAGGCTGACCTCGACACTAATGACTTCATGGGTATCTACATCAACGGCTAAGTGCAACTTGCGCCAAGTTCTACGTTTTTCGGCACCATGTTTCTTCACCTTCCACTCCCCCTCGCCAAAGACTTTGAGACCAGTCGAGTCAATGGCTATAGACGAATAGCCCCTTTAGATTTATTACGGTATTTGACCTGGACTGTCTTCGAGCGTTTACTGATACAGGTGTAGTCTGGGGACGTCAGCGGAACATCCAATAACTCAAAGATAGAGTCGATAAAACCTTGAAGGGCACGCAATGGTAGTGAGAATATTCCTTTAATCATCAAGGCAGTTTCAATCGCTGTATCAGAGTACTGAAAGCCTCTACCACGCTTACCATGATGAGTTTTGCATCGCCATGCATCAACGGCTGTATCATCTATCCAGAACGTAACCGACGCCCGTTTGCACAAAGCCTTATTGTACTCCGCCCAGTTAGTTATCTTCTTTTCCGCCTTACCCATGTTGTCACCGCTCTAACCATCATAAAGGTTCAGATCGCAGGACTCGAAAAAGGTTCAACTGATTTAGGCAACAACGCCGCTTGATATTGGAGAGTGTCGCACTTCGCTGTTGAATTCAGTGGTTATTTATTAATATACTCTTTGAAAAGATTAGATACAGTGATAGGCTTAATATCGTTTTCTTTTATGAAGCGGTCTAATAAACCTACAACTTTTTTTAAATCACGACGTCCTATCCAACGTTCATAAAAACTATCTTTATCTGTAATATTTCTTATGAAATTCCGTCTACTTTTATATCCTTCATATCCAAAGTGAGTATAACCAACTATGATATTATTTTCTTCTGATAAACCTTTCTTTATTTTATTAAAATGATACATCCTAGTTCTATTTAAATAAGTTATGCCTTCTTTTACTTCAAATACATTTTCAAATGAAAATGGCTTCTCTGCATCATCTCTTAAGTGATCATGAGTCCATACCACATCGAAGACATCTTTAACGATATCCTCTACATAATATTCGCTATTTTCCTCCCTACCTAAATGGCTTAAATTTTCTTTTTTTACCATACTTATAGGGTGTGATTTTTTATGCCCTCCATGTTCGAAGTAAACTTTAGGGTAATCGCCAAAAACATTTTTATATACATCCAAACCCTTTTGGAATTCCACACGGTTATCGCTAACTTGAGAGTATCCATGAAAAGCAATTTCGTGCCCTAAGTCTCTGGCTTTCAACATTAAGTTTCTATATTCTTTATTTTCTAAAGAGTCAGTTTCACTAGCATTACAATGTTCAGAAAGTTTTGAATCGTCCTGACCAATAGTAGAAAAAACAGCAGTTGTAATAAAAATATCTCTCTTAGATAACTCCGTAATTATTTTATCATATGGTTCTGTCATACCGTGGTCTGGATCATTTGTTAAAGCAAAATATTTCATCGTATTATCCTTGAGTAAATTACCATCTTCTAAAGAAGGTGGCTTAATGTGAGCCCCCTAAAAGGGACTTTTGTTTAGTCCAGCGCGAATTGTTGCAGCTCCACTCACTCTTCTTTCTCTTGGTGCCTGCCGTTATTGATCAAATCAGCTTGAAGATCAACGACGCTATATATGACTAGCCATTAGCTTCTAACAGGCATACCTAATCTTATGATTTTGTTCATTGCTTTGACATTTGCCAGTGTCTCTCCAACTTGAGCGTTATAACATCTCAAGCTCAATTTGCCGCTTGTTAGTCCTTTATATCGGGACATTACCGTCTCAGATATTGAGCGATAGTGATAACCAGACTCGACCTTCTAATACACTATAATCCCATTTCTCAGAGCTGTTACTGCTTCGCTTCTGGGGTGGCCGTCTTCCCAAAGTGCTGCATTTTTTCGAGGCGGCATCAACGGCGTACAGCCTTTGTTTCTCAGAGTCTCGTGGCAACTTTTTGTGTCATATGCTCCATCGGCAGATACGGCAGTGACCTTTCTGCGCAGTGGGTTAGCAACGTCGATAGCACTTCACTATCACCTACATTTACAAGGCTGACTTCTGCACTAATAGCTTCGTGAGTATCCACATCTACAGCTAAATGCAGTTTGCGCCATGTTCTGCGTTTTTCTACACCATGCTTTTTCACTTTCCATTCACCCTCACCAAAGACTTTGAGGCCAGTCGAATCAATGGATATATGGCAAATAGCCCCTCTAGACTTATTGCGATATTTGACCTGAACCGTCTTCGAGCGTTTACTAATGCAGATGTAGTCCGGGGAGGTCAGCGGAACATCCAATAGCTCAAAGATGGAGTCGATAAAGCCTTAAAGAGCACGTAATGGCAGAGAGAAGATCCCCTTAATCATTAAGGCAGTTTCAATCGCTGTATCAGAGTATTGGAAGCCTCTCCCCCGCTTGCCATGATGGGTTCGCCATGCATCAATGACTGAATCGTCTATCCAGAACGTAACTGAACCACGATTGCAAAGAGCTTTGTTGTACTCCGCCTAGTTAGTTATCTTCTTTTTTGCTTTACCCATATCACCACCGTTCTAACCATCATAAAGGATCAGAGCGCAGGACTTGAAAAAGGTTCAACTCATTTAGGCAACAACGCCTTGATGTTTGACTTACATAACATCGAATGATTTCTACGCTATCGACATCTCCCAAATACATCGAAAGCTTGATTGTATCTACTATGTTATTTGTCCTCTTTGACTTCGCTAAAAATCAAGGGAACATTTAACATGAGTAGAACTACAGGCAAAGCCCAATTGAGCCTCCTCTGCATGCACGGGGTACTTACTGTTACAACTCCATGCGGAGTTGGCCTGAATCCAGAGTCTATCGACTACTACGAATATGTGTAACTGTAGTAACCATACGAGCTTGATGCTTTCTTTTCCATAGCATTGAAGATGACACCTTTCACTTCAATACCAGATTGTTCGAAACGGTTACGAGCAACATCAATTTCTTTAATAGTATTTAGACCAAAACGAGCCACCATTAATGTGGTACCAGCAAAAGCGCCAACAATACTAGGGTCAGTTACCGCAAGAACCGGAGGAGTATCTATAATCACTAAATCATACTCTTTTGAAGCCCACTCCATTAATTCTGAAAAGCGTGGATGCATTAATAATTCAGATGGATTGGGCGGCACCTGACCGCGAGTAATCACATCTAAATTAGCTACGGCCGCTGTTTTAGTAAACTGGGAGAATTCCTGTTTACTACTTAACAGATCCGAAAGACCGTTATCCCACTTAAAACCAAAACTTTGTTGTAAGTAACCTTTACGCATATCTGCGTCAATCAGCAGCACTTTTTGACCTGTTTTTGCTGCTACAGCTGCGAAGTTGGTTGAGATAAATGACTTACCGATACCCGGAGCAGGGCCTGATATCATCAGAATGTTATTCTTTGCTTCTAACATCGCAAAGTGCAAACTGGTACGCAGGCCACGTAGTGCCTCGATGGACAGATCGGCAGGGTTAGATTCGGCAAGCAGTGCCTGCGTTCCCTTAGTTTTCTGTTTCTTCAATTTAAAGCGATTGGTTAGCTCTACTTGTAAATCTGATTTTGGTACGGCAGCATACACGGGAAGTCCAATTTGTTCAATTTGGTCCGGGCTTTCAACACCGCGATGGAACGCTGCTTTCACGAACACTAATGCAACACTTAGCATCCCACCCAGTAGCGTTGCTAATGCAACAATCAGCGGCTTCTTAGGTTTTACAGCGTGAGCATACACTTGAGCGTCATCTAAGATACGAACGTTACCGACCGTACCAGCTTTAATGATGCTTAGCTCTTGAACCTTGTTTAAAAGCTGGATGTAAATTTGTTGGTTTACTTCAACATCACGTGTCATACGTAGTACTTCGCGTTGTGTTCTGGGTAACTTTTGTACTTGCTTATTTAAGCGCTCTTTCTCACTCAACAGCGTTTTGCGCTTATCAAGTAGAGCTTTGTATGCTGGGTGATCCTTGGTAAATCGCTGGCTGATTTCACTCTCTTTAAACGTCAGTTCATTCAACTGTGCTTCAAGCTCAACCATTACCTTCAAGGTTGATTGTGCCTCTAAACCCAAGTCGATCGATTCGTTTTCTTGGCGGTAATTATTCAGTACGTCTTCATAACCGGTTAGCTCAGATTTAATGCCCGGAAGATGACTTTCCAAGAAAGATAAGCTCTTCTCTGCTTCCGCTGAATTGCGTTTTACATTTTGCAAGAAGTAGATCTGGCTAATATGATTAAGGATTTCAGAAATCTGCTGTTTATTTTCGCCTTCAAAGCTTAGCTTCAAAATACCACTTTGCTTACCTTGCTCAGACAGAGTCAAAGAAGATTTCAACCATCCGATCGCTTCCAATCGGCTACGCTTGCCAATTAAGAATTCAAAATCGTTCTGTGACTCGAAACCTGCCACAAACAAGCTGTAATCATCAGTGGTTGCTAGCTCACCCACTCTACCTTGCAAAATAATGCGCTCATCGTCACGTACCAATTGGTAAGTTCCTTGCTCGGCATCGAGAATTTTAATCGTGTGTGCGTAGCTGTTCATATAGCTTGGTAAAGTAAAACGGCTAACCACAATATGGTTGATGTCGCCGGTTAAGCGAGCAAATCCCTTACCGACTATTGGCACATAGTTCGGAGAGAGCACAGTAGTAAGATTGAATTTATCAACCGTTTCACCCAAAATCATGCGAGATTTAATGATCTCAACTTCTGTAGTAGCAGAAGATTCCTGAGAAAATAGTTCTCCCATATCTCCGACCATCGAAGAAATGCCGCCAGAGCTCTTCTCTTCAATTTGAATCAGGGCATCCGCTTTATATATCGGCGTTGAAAACAGGGCAATCGCAATACCAAACACAGCAAAAGCGAATGTGGTCAGCATAATTATCCATTTAGCGTCCAGCAGAATGCCAAGCAGTTTTCCTAAATCTATCTCATCAGAGTTATCTGTGTGTGATTGCTGAGATGGTTGTGTTGTCATCAGATTGCTACTTCCTAAATTATTGCTATTTAAGAGACGATATATACGCTCCGCGTATTGCTCTTTTATATGATTCTGTTGGTGACTTAGGCACACTGACGTTTAGAGCATGACATTATAAAAAGCTGTATATTTAAACCTACAGTTTTTCCGCCCAAGCATGCGCTGCTTCATCAATCAGTCTATAAGCGTATTCAAACGCCTCACGACTTTGACGGTAAGGATCTGGAATATCTTGTTGTCCAATCCACTGACCAAACAACATAGCTTTGCCGCGTGCCTCTGGCGATATTTGAGTGAGCGCTTCTAAGTGGCCCTTCTCCATCACCAATATCAAATCATACTGAGCACAAAGCTGTGGTGTAACTTGCTGAGACTGATGATTTTCAACATCGACACCATTTTCAGCGGCAATTAAAATCGCTGTGTCGTCTGCAGGCTTACCAATTAAACGGCTTTTTTCAGCAGCGATGCCAGCAGAAGCTACCTCTTTGTTCGGTAGCAATTTTTGAAGAACGCGCTCTCCCGTAGGGGAACGACAAATGTTACCCACGCAGACCACTAAAATTTTATTAAACATAACTGACTTCTAACTGTAATGGGCTTATAAGCTGAACGTACTTATAAACCGAATGCACTTCATATACCAAATGTACTTCTAAACATAAAAAATCAGGCCACACATGAAGTGCGACCTGATTGCTGTTCTATCTTAGCCTAAGGCCAATTACGAACACGTAACGCACCTTCGGTTAAATTATTAAATCCGTTGATGGTTGGAAGCAACTGCCCCACAACACGGTTCCAACGGCTGATTGGCGCAGCGGTAACATAAACAATGTCATAAGGTTTTAAATCAAACTCGGTGCCAATCACCAATGCTGATGCATCTTCTATATTGAGTTGATAGATATCCGCCATGCGTTCTGATTTATCATCCGAAGTTCGAATTACAAACACGCCGGTTGCATCAGCTGTTAGTTCATTTATTCCACCAACATTACTGAGCGCTTCCGTCAAGCTCATTCCTACGCGATCAATCTTTAATAACTTAGGCTCTTTAACTTCACCCATCACGAACACTTTCTGCTTATCATTACGCGGCACGTGAACAATGTCACCGGCTTGCAGTAAGCGGTTTTGAGTTAGGTCACCACGTTGCATCAAACCATAAAGCGAAAGGTTTTCTTCTACCCCATTGCGGGTTAATGAAACATTACGCCAATCAGCATCTTCAGACAAACCGCCAGAACGGTTCACGGCATCCAATAATGTTAATGGGATATTAGTGATTGCCTGCTGGCCAGGTTTAGACACTTCGCCAGTAATGTAGGTTTTCTTAGAGCGAAAAGCAGCAACATTGACATCAACTTGCGGGCTTTCAATGTATTTCGCCAAACGCGCCGCTATATCAGAACGAATTTCACGAACCGTTTTTCCTGCAACTTCTACCGTACCAATGTAAGGGTAGAATATTGTGCCGTCAGCATGAACCCAGTTACCTGCTTCTGTACTACTACGGTAAGAGCCCGCTGGAATCGTCAGCTCTGGATGGTCCCAAATGGTGATATTCAAGATATCACCGACACCCACTTGGTATTCATATTTTGCGATATCAACATCTAATGTCGGGTTAGCTTGTGAAACCGACAGTGTACCCGTTTGGTAAGTTGATACTAACAGGGCAGTCAGCGGATAAACATTAACCACTTCAGAAATATCAGACTCTTGCTGTTCCTCAGAAGGCTGAATCACATTCTTACCACCGGTAGACAGGTGAGTCCCTGGAGTTGCACACCCTGCTAATAATGCAGGAAGAAGCCCTAATAGGAGTCGATTTTTATTAATCTTCATGTTGACCAATTCATAGAAACGAAATGTGGGCGATATCCCAAAAGATATCCTAAAATATTTAGCTATCTTAGCTCTAACACAGTGCTCTAGGTATTAAAGCAAGAGGGTTGATAACTGATAGTCCATCGCCCTTGCACCAAGGTTCTGGAAAGCTACCGCCCCTTGATATTCCGCGCAATCACACTGCGTGAGTTAATTCACCCTAACTAGATGGTATAAATCAGTGTTGAGGTTTTGTAGAGTTTCCGCAAAAGCACTAACTTTCATATGCTTACCTTACTGCTCGTGCATTATCCATTATTCGCAATTATTATCAACCTCATTAACTGGGTTTAAAGTAAAACTATAGAGCCGAGATCACATAAGATTAAGTATCAAACAAACACCTGACTCCTCGAATATCGAAGGTTAAGGTGTATGCAGTCTCGTCACCCTATAATTCCCCTGTCACTCTATTTATTTCACACTACTTGGCCTTTGGAACCAAGGAGAGCGAGCATCGGTTTGATCGAACAAGTTATACTGCTTGTTCAATACTTGCCCGCCATCACGAGTGATAGGTAACCAGGTAAAGCCTGCGCGACTTGAACTTGGCTTCACAGTGACTAAATCAAACGGAATCGACACATAAAAGCCTTTGGTATAGCTGCCTTCACCGTATTCTTCGGTAGTCATGTCTGTTAGGCTGACAAACGCGCCGGCAATCACACCGCTCTTGAACTGCTTAGAGAAGTCGACCCGAGTACCAATATCACCGGCAAGAAATTTACCGACGCCAACTTTGAGTAAAGTATCGTTCAAGAAATCCCATTGTGGGGTGTAGTAACCGGTGATGAAGCCAGTCGTGCCTTTATCGATTACTTTGTACGTTCGGTTGCTATCACCAGGGTTGACTTGGATCTCTTGATCAAACGTGCCAAACCAGCTTTCTGGATCGCGCTGGCTTATTGCTGTCATCTCTGCGCCAATCGCCCAGTTTTGGTTGAATGGACGATAAAGGATTTCGCCACCTACACCCGCGAACATGCTCTCTAGGTAACCGCCGTAGGCTTGGGTGTAGACACCGCTGCCATAGTCTTCAAACCACGTCAGTTGTAAACGGTCTAAACGAACCGGGTCATCAACATAAGATCGGAACAAAGTTCTTACTCTTGGCGTTTGGTCAGTGCCGTCTGATGGGATTTCGTAATTAAACTTGTCGTAGTTATCAATTAAGTTAACGTAAAGAGAGCCCGACAATTCAACATTGTTTAACGCCCAGAAAGAAGCATTGGTGTATAAGCCCAAACTGTACAAGTAGAAGTTTTCAGCCGAACCGAACGATTGAGCTAGATTTGGTGAAATCGACACATCGAATCGTTCACGCCCATCGTGATAAATAACGGATTTCTTACGCTCTAGTTCGTGAGTGTTTGTTGCGTCACTGATTTGAGCATTAAGGTAACGGTTGTTAGCCGCCGCTTTGAACACTTGGGCATCCACAGTTGTCTCGGTGAGTTCCAGTGACTTATCGTTTTCGATAATTTTATAGGTATCGATGTAATTCGGCACCGCATTTGCGATCACGGTCGCACCGCGTTCAAGGGCGATATCTCTGTCTCGGTATTTAACCTGAGTGCCCTTTACTACAATGCTGTTATCGTCGACCAAGATTTGCGCTTGTTCATAGCCCGCGACGGTTTCAAGCTCTTCTGCAAGGGCCGCCATATCAATATCGTCAACCGTCTCGACACCACTTGGGCGCAATTCTGCTGTTTCGGTATCTCGCCACACCGAATACATTTCATTGAAGTTGGTAGAGAGAGCGAAACCAAGGGTTAAAGTATCACCTCGCTCATAGCTCACTTTCGCTGAGCCCCATTCAGTGAAACGGTAGACCGCGCCCACGTTCCATGACGTGTGTTGTGTCATGTCGACACCACCACGTACTACTGGGAAGTCTTGAGAATAATCATTGCCATCGTATTCAAGCTTCAAGGTCAGAGGCTTATAAGGGGTTTGATATTCAAAACCACCATAAATCGCCGCATCGCCTTTAAACCAACGTTCAAAATCGACACTGCCACCATTACCTTTGGTGTCTGATGGACGTTCACAATATTTGTCACTGGCTTTGCA
Source organism: Vibrio sp. 1F169 (assembly GCF_041439605.1). NCBI lineage: Bacteria > Pseudomonadati > Pseudomonadota > Gammaproteobacteria > Vibrionales > Vibrionaceae > Vibrio > Vibrio sp. 1F169. Next base: position 10,791 of record NZ_JBGOOI010000066.1, read on the forward strand.
CAATGGGTTAGTGAAGTTACCACTGGTGCCCATGTATCCCCAAGCCATGCCCAAGGTAAAATCAACAGGGCCAAAGCGTTTGGTGGCCGCAACAAATTCGCCATCAAATAAACCGGTACCACCAAAATCACGCATACCGACCGATACTTCCGGCAAGTAGTACCCTTCTTCGATTAAACGCAGTTTAAAGTCGATGCCTTTATCGGTGTATTTAGTACAACCACTGAATGAGTTTTGAGAGCAATCTTGGTCCGCGCCTCCGCTATAGAGCAGATCTTGTACTTGTGTGTAACGAATGGTGGTTTCAAGCCAAGGCATCACCTGTAGGCTGACGTTATAAAAATGGTATTCATTGTTAAACGAGGCACTAAAGTTAAACTCGCCTTCTGGTGCCATTCGGCCTGTCGGCATTTGCATTAAGCCAACACCGCCAAAGTTCATTTGCGACGTTCTATATTTGGTATCGTCGAATGATGATTTATCAGCTCGAATCGAAGACGAATCAATGGCAGTCTCTGCGTTAACCGACACACTACCAGTCATTAATAAAGCGCAGGTAACCGATGTGCACACTGCTGATAGAGGGAATGATTTCTGTTTCAGCATTACAGGCCAACCTTATGACGTAGCAAATCGACAATATCTTGGTTCAACGTTGAGTATTCCGATGGCAAAGAGTAAAACGCCATAAATACGACAGCACCGGGCACTAAATAAACCGGCTGTTCATTCCAGTACGCATATTGAATGGTTTGTACCACGCCATCTGGCTGAACAACATACACCACGCTTTTATCTGCGGATTCACCAATAAAGCCGTTCGGTAATGCATAGAGGTAATCGTTCAGCGTTCCATGTTCAATCAAATTCAATCTTACAGAATCTTTCATTACACCCATCACCTGAATGGACGTTGATCGTTGCGGTAAGTACAGGGAAAATACTTGAGTTTGACTGTTCGGCGCTTTTGTTATGGCAGCAGATGACTTGTTAGTATTAGAACTTGAAACAAGCAACGGGTTCTTATCTGATTGAGATATAACGGCATTGAGATCTAACTCAATAAAAACTCGATTGAGATATTGGAAAGAAGCTAATTGTTGCTTTACCAGTTTTGCTTCTGGCTCTTCTACTGCCAAAGCTTCAAGCTGGTTAAACACATTGCGCTTTTGGGCTTCGATAGCTTCAGTATTGGCTTTATCAAACAGTTGAGCTGAAAGGGGAAAGTAACCAATACTGCTGTTAGCATTCGCGTCGTCTAACACCTGAAGTAGTCGAACGTCAGCTTTATACTCAAGCGTTACACCTTGCAGGGGAAGCTCAACCGTTGTCTTAACCGAAGGCGTAACAACGTTAGATGCCGCAGAAGCGTAGCTAACAGTGCACAGAGAGAACAGCGCGCTCAAAGCTAACAAGTTTCTCATCATTAACAGAGCTCTCACTACTGGCAACCGACGTCCCGTCATTTTTGATGCGTGACCAATATAATTCATCATTCTAGTTCATTACCCTGTTCGTTAATTGCTTTGATAATGCTTAAGGACGGTTAACTCAAGCCTTGTCATATCAGGGCCTAAATACTGTATGGTTTTGACCACTTTGCCTTTGCTGTCGACCCAATACTCGTTGGTGATCTCTTGCTCTAACATTGGGAAGTTAATTTTTTCTTGGAACTTCTTGGTACTGATAGACACCAACGGTGTTTCGACCGTTTCATTCCCCGTATACGTTCGGGTGATATTTGCTTTATAGCCGAATCGATAGTTAGGTTGCCAGTCGTACACCGCTTGCCACTGTTGAGCGCCGGGGTTAGCTGACAAATCAAACACAGAAGAAGAATCTGGCGACGAGCTGTTTGCAGACGAGAATGCACTCAACGGTTGGAATGCTAAACCAGAAAGGTTTTCGTAAGGAAGCAATAGCGTTTGTACAATACGTCCATTTTCAGTAACGATCATCGCTTTGTCAGAAGACATCCACTTTAACTGTTCTGCACCCGTTTGCGGATTTTCACCGACGTAGGCCAAAACCATGAAAATTTTGCCTTGGTCATTCACTTCCGCATAAATACTGGAATAAGGTAATGTTTGAATGTATTCCTTTGATAGCTCAACATCAGAGCTTCCAAAAAAGGCTTCATCAAAAGTGGAGTTAACATCTTGAAACTGCTGAGAACAACCCGCAAGAAAAAGACCAAGAGATATGATTAGAGGTTTAAGCATGGCGAATTCTGCTTCCTAGCAATCTGGTTGCTGCTGTCCAATATGGAAAATTAATCAATTAGATATAAAAAAACCACTTTATGCTTTCACATAAAATGGTTTTAAACACCTACTCAAAAATTATCGAGTAGTTGTTGTAGTTGTTGCGCCGCTTTCATTAGAAGCAACCGCTACTGCTGCTGCTGCTGCTGCTACTGCTGCTGTCGCTACTGCAACTGTTGTTGCTGTGCCTGCTGCAACTGCAGATGCACCAGCACCAGCTGCCGCACCACTAGTACCAGCACCAGCGCCCGCTGCTGCAGTTTCTGTTGCTGCAAAAGCACCACCTGAGAAGCTAACTGCTAATGCAGCTGCTAGAGCCATCTTTTTCATAATGATTTCCAATAATATAAACGTTTATAATAGAGACTAATTACATAGACCCTACCAGCCACTCAGCTTAAGTAACTGTTTGTACATCATAATTAATAACTTCAATCAAGTAAATGGATAAATCATAAGCAATAAGTATACATCCCCCTTAATACATCAACTCACATACAACAATATGCTTCCTCTGTATTCTCCCCCCCTTTATAGCTATACTCCTACCCTATAATTTTTCGCCCAATAACGAATAAGAGTTCAAGATATGCAAGAGTTAGTTCCATTTGTTCAAGAGAATATGATTTTAGCCATCGTATGGATCGGCTTGGTTGTTGCCATCACTGCGAACGTTATCAAGACATCAAACGCAGCTTACAAAGAGATCACGGCAGCGCAAACCACACACATGATTAACCGTGAAAACGGTGTTGTGGTTGATATTCGTACTAAGGATGAGTTCAAAAAGGGCCATATTACTGACGCAGTTCACATTTTGCCGTCAGATATCAAAGCAAATAGCTTTGGTAGCCTTGAAAGCCACAAAGCCGACCCAATCATCGTAGTATGTAAGACAGGTCAAACAGCCCAAGAAAGCGCTAACCTACTGGTTAAAGCTGGTTTCGAAAACGTAAGCGTGCTGAAAAGCGGCTTAGTTGCTTGGAGCGAAGCTAACCTACCTTTGGTGAAAGGTAGAAAGTAGTTAAAGGTAAGCTGACCTAACTAAACGAATATGACTTTAAGGTTTTGTTCAACAGAGATGGCGAACGAAACCTAATTATAAATTTTTAAGGACAAGAAAATGGCTGAAACAGCACAACAAGACGCACAACAGAACTTCGCAATCCAACGTATCTTCCTAAAAGACGTATCTTTCGAAGCGCCAAACTCTCCAGACATGTTTCAAAAAGAGTGGAACCCAGATGTAAAACTGGACCTAGACACTCAAAGTCGTGAACTTGGCGAAGGCGTGTACGAAGTAATCCTACGTCTAACGGTTACGGTTAAAAACGCAGAAGACACTGCATTCCTTTGTGAAGTTCAACAAGGCGGCATCTTCTCTGCAAGCGAAATGGAAGCTGGCCAATTAGCTCATTGCCTAGGTGCATTCTGCCCGAACATCCTGTTCCCATACGCTCGTGAAACAATTTCTAGCCTAGTGGTTAAAGGTACGTTCCCACAACTGAACCTAGCGCCAGTTAACTTTGATGCTTTGTTTATGAACTACCTACAAAACCAAGCTCAACAAGCTGAAGGCGAACAAGCTTAAGTCTCAAACTAGAGCTTAACTCTAACGATTCAAGCGCTAGTTAGCTTTTAAATGCACATCGCAACTTCTGCGATGTGCATTTTTTCTTTACACTGTACTAAAATTGAAAGCTCCTCTGATTTTAGTGGATAGCTTTTCCAAGACTCTCGATTTCCCTCATTATTTTTAGGTGGAAGCATGACAGAAACAACTGACTCGACAAACGCTTACGGCAAAGAGATCGCCATGGCAGTAATTGGCGCAGGTTCTTACGGAACATCTCTAGCTATCTCTCTAGCGCGTAACGGTGCAAACGTTGTTCTGTGGGGGCATGATCCTGTTCACATGGCTCGTCTCGAATCCGAGCGCGCAAATAATGAATTTCTACCAAATATCGACTTCCCAGAAAGCCTAATCATCGAGTCTGACCTTGAAAAGGCGGTAACAGCGAGTCGAGATCTTCTTGTTGTCGTTCCTAGCCACGTGTTTGGTATCGTTTTAAATAGCCTTAAACCTCACTTAACAGATTGTTCTCGTATCTGCTGGGCAACAAAAGGCTTGGAGCCAGAAACTGGTCGCCTGCTAAAAGATGTCGCTCACGATGTGCTTGGTGATGGGTACTCGTTAGCAGTTCTATCAGGACCTACCTTCGCCAAAGAGCTAGCGATGGGTATGCCAACGGCAATCTCTGTGGCTTCCCCTGATCCAGAATTCCTTGAACAACTTCAAGAAAAAATTCACTGTGGCAAAACGTTCCGTGTGTACGCAAATTCAGATTTTATTGGCATGCAACTTGGTGGTGCAGTGAAAAATGTCATCGCCATTGGTGCTGGCATGTCAGATGGTATTGGTTTTGGTGCCAATGCACGTACTGCACTTATCACTCGCGGTCTAGCTGAGATGAGTCGACTAGGCGCAGCTCTTGGTGCGCAACCAGAAACCTTCATGGGCATGGCTGGATTGGGTGACCTAGTGCTAACCTGTACTGATAACCAATCACGTAACCGTCGCTTTGGTTTGGCACTTGGCGCAGGTAAAGATGTAGATACAGCACAAGAAGAAATTGGCCAAGTAGTGGAAGGTTATCGCAACACCAAAGAAGTTTGGTTACTATCAGAACGTATGGGCGTTGAAATGCCCATTGTTGAACAGATTTATCAAGTGTTGTATCAAGGGAAAGATGCACACCTAGCAGCACAAGATCTGCTTGCTAGAGACAAAAAGTCAGAAAGATAGTAAGAGCAGATACGAAATTAGAGTAAGCGAGATACGAAGAGAGTTAGAGGTACGGGGAATCAAGATGCGAATAGCATAAAGTAAATGACCCGAACAAAGCTCTCCAACTCGCTCGTTCCTCACTCTTGAAGATGACGTTAATATAATGCTCGTCATATTGAAGAATGAAGTATCTGGAATCTCATTTACGCTAATTGGCTTTTCTAAGCTCTTCGTATCTATCATCTCGCTACGCGTATCTGATTTAAAAGAATGGATGGAAAAATGAAACACTGTGAACAGCAAAAAGTTTGGCAATGCATAGTGAAGGAAGCTCGACAGCAGTCTGAGCAAGAACCTATGCTTGCGAGTTTTTATCATGCCACGATCATCAACCATGAAAGTTTAGGCGCAGCCCTTAGCTACATCCTAGCAAACAAGCTAAAGACGGCTTCAATGCCAGCAATGGCAGTACGTGAAGTGGTTGAACAAGCATTTAAGCAGGATCAATCTATTATCGATGCGGCAGCTTGTGATATCTGCGCGACGGTAAATCGAGATCCTGCGGTCGAGATGTACTCGATGCCTCTACTTTATCTGAAAGGCTACCACGCTCTGCAAGGTTACCGAGTAGCTAACTGGTTGTGGAAACAAGGGCGTATCGCACTTGCTACTTACCTACAAAACCAAATTTCAGTTGCTTGCCAAGTTGATATTCACCCAGCGGCTCGGATCGGTAAAGCTATCATGCTCGACCACGCGACAGGCATTGTGATTGGTGAAACCGCTGTCGTTGAAAATGATGTATCTATCCTTCAAGACGTTACCCTTGGGGGTACTGGTAAAGAAGGCGGCGACCGTCACCCCAAAATCCGCGAAGGCGTAATGATTGGGGCCGGTGCTAAAATACTCGGCAACATTGAAGTAGGTGAAGGCGCGAAGATTGGTTCATGCTCTGTTGTACTACAAGCCGTACCTCCTCATACAACAGTCGCAGGCGTTCCTGCAAAAATTGTCGGAAAACCGAAAACAGATAAACCATCTTTAGATATGGACCAAGGCTTCAATGGTCGCTCGCAAAATTTCATTCATGGTGATGGAATATAAGAGCTGATTCTAGGTTCGATGAAACGAGATACGAAAGACTTAAGAGCAGATGCTGAAAACTAATAAGAGCAACATGACGATAATGATGAAACCAGTCCAAGTAATTAGCACTGTTCTTTTGATATCTGCCAGCCTTTGCGCTGTTCTTTTTTCTGCATCGCCACTTGCCGCATCGAAAGGGGAGCTGAAAGGTGTGTCGAGTGAGATATCTCGTCAACAAAAAACACTATCCTCACAACAGAAGAAGCTCGACAATTTACAAGCAAACCTCAAGCAACAAGAGCTCTCTATCTCCTTGCTTGAAAAAGCCATTAAAACAAGTAAAAAACAACTCAATACCGCCAATGCTAATGTTGCTAGCTTAGATAATAAGATTAAAGCGCTTACAGCACAGAAAAAAGCCCATACCGACAAGTTAGAGCAGCTGATTCAGACTTACTACATGACCAGCAGAGCCAAAGCCTCTTCTCACATCTTAAATACTGGCGTTGAAGAGGACCGCATTAGTCACTATTACCAACACCTCGCCAAAGCGCGATCTGCAACAATCAAAACGATCGAACAAACTCAACTTGAGTTAGAAGAAAGCCATAGGCGACGCCAACTTGAGCAAGAACAGATAGCGACCCTGTTAAGACAACAAACCACCAAACGCGATACGTTAGCCAAAACTCAAACACAGCGTAAGAAAACCGTCGGCAGTATTAAGAAAAATATCTCTGGCGACAAAAATTACTTAGCCGAACTTCAACGTAATGAAACTCGCCTAAAAGCCGAAATAGCGAAAGCAGAAAAAGCCGCTAGAGAGAGACGCAATGCTATTCCTATGGATGGTTTGGCCAAACGTAAAGGTAAACTGCCTTGGCCAATCAAAGATAAAGTTCTGCATAACTACGGCTCACGCCAAACTGGCCAAGTAAATTGGAAAGGCATGGTGATCAAAGCGAAATACGGTCAGCAGGTTAAATCCGTTTATTCCGGAACTGTGGTATTCGCCGAGTATTTGCGTGGTTATGGTTTAGTGGTACTGTTGGACCACGGTAAAGGTGACATGACGCTCTATGGCTTTAACCAAGCGCTTTTAAAGAAAGAAGGTGACAAGGTTAAAGCTGGGGAGGCTATTGCGCTTGCAGGAGACACTGGTGGTCAAACCCGCCCATCGCTGTATTTTGAAATTCGCAGAAACAGCCAAGCTCAAAACCCGAAAAGATGGTTGGTTAGATAAGAACAGATTCAGTATTCGAGTAACCTAGATGTATGAGGTGAAGAGTGGGCTCTAAGAAAAGAAACATATACCCCCTCAGCCCGGGAACCATCACTTATAAAACTTCGTCATTCCAGAATTGAGGGACGAAATATCTGGAATCTCTATCTCACATTGCCGTGAGTCATCTTTCGAGCCCTGACATAAAAAGATTCCCTATCACGCTCGTTCCTCGCTGTAGGGAATGACGTCACGATTTATATCCCACCACTCGAATCTGCGCTTTCCCGCTCTCGTTACCCGAATCCCACTTACCGCTTACCCACATCTTCACTTTTATTTGCTGTTCAGCGCTCTTACACCATCTTCTAACAATGTCAGTTGCTCAAAGCCTTGAGTCGTTGCAATCGGTTTAACGGTTGCGATCATCTGCAGCATTCCTTGGTGCACAACTTGCTCCGTAATTTGAGATTTTGGAGACATCGCCGACTGATACGCCAACCAACCCGATGCGATCAAGTGAAGAGATGTGACCATCGACTTCATTTCTGCATCTGTTGCTTTTAGCAAATTCAACTCAACAAAGGCTCTCATAATATCCACAAGATTCGTTTGCAGCTTTTCTTGAACGGCCATGTAATCAAGGTGCAGTTTTTCATCACGTGACAATATTTCAGGCAGGTTCGCATAGAAGAATCGATACTTCCACATCAGCGTGAAGATGGAATCTAAGTAGCTTTTTAATAGCGTCAGGCTTTCTTGCTGCCCTTGAATCGGAGTAAATCTTTCAAGTAACTCTGTAGAGTAGAGAGTAAAGATATCACGTACAATTTCTTGTTTGTTGCGGAAGTGGTAGTAGAGGTTTCCAGGGCTGATTTCGATGTGCTCAGCAATATGATTGGTCGTAATACTACGCTCGCCGTGCTCATTAAAAAGCTCTAGAGCTGCGTAAACAATCTTGTCACGTGTTTTCATTAGTATTAGTATCCCTATCCGTTTAGTGGTTCAGTATATCGCCACTAAACAGATAGATCGACCTGTTCACATCTGGTCGAATTAGCTATAGCTACATGGCAGACAGTTTATTTACTGTACTTTTTCACCATACTTACTACATTTACTACATCATGCCTTGTTATGCCCATATGCATTGGCAATGAAATGATTTCATTACTTGCTATCAAAGCTTTTGGGCAACGACCAGATTTTTCATACATTTTATACTCTGAATTATCTGTATAATGCACACCTGGATAGATATCATTTTCATTTAGCTTGATTAGTAACTCATCTCGATTTGAAACTCGAATTTGAAGTAAATGCGTTGATGATTCACACCCTTGAGCAATCGGAACTATTTTCACATTCTCACATTCAGATAACTCTTCACGATACCACTTAGCTAACTGTCGGCGATAAGAATTATCATTATCTAAGTACTTAAGTGCAACTAAAGCCATGCCGGCCATAATTGAATTACCGTGATATTTGAAGCCTAAATCTTCAACATCATATTTCCACTTATAAGCACCTTGTGCTGCTGTACGCGCGTAAGTATCTTTATTAATACCCAACCAAGTTAGTTTACGTGCTAACGCATCATATTCTGGGTTCTGGAAACAAATCATTCCAGAGTCAGCTGTAGGCATATTTTTTACAGCTTGATAACTAAACACGGTGACATCAGCATTATAACCTACGTGCTTTCCATCAAACCTTGACCCGGCCATGTGCGCCGCATCTAATACTAGAGCCAACCCACGCTCTTTACACAGCTTTGCCACCGCTTCAAGTTGACCTGTATTTCCGCCAAGCCCCACAAAAACAACAGCTTTAGTCTTATCCGTTATCTTTTCTTCAATACTCTGAGGGTCTAAGCATAAGTACTCATCAACATCAGCAAAAATAGGCTCTAGACCAGCGTACTTAATAGCGTGGTTAGTAGAGACAAATGTTAAAGATGCAGATATAACTTCATCGCCATCACTCCAATTATGCGCACGCTTCAAAACTTCAAATGCGAGGTGAAGGCCCGCTGTAGCTGAACTCAAAAAGTGAGCATGAGGTAGACTGGTATACTTTTTCCATTCATCCTCAATTTCAACAGTTTTAAAGCCCATTCCTGTCCAGCCTTTTTCTAGGCACTCTCTTACATGCTCTAGACACTCATCAACACGAAACTTTGGAACAAATAATTGCGTTGTCATCTTATAAAACCTTATTTTTAGAAATGCTCTGCATCTTTAAGTAGCAGCCCATTCTTGTCTTTATCTGAAACGATCAAACTTTCTTCATCTAATTGCCAATCAATCTTTAATTCTGGGTCATTCCAGGCAATAGAACGCTCACTTTGTGGGGAGTAATAATCGGTTGTTTTATACAAAAACTCGACTTCATCTGTCAACGTCAGAAAACCATGAGCGAAGCCCTCGGGGATCCATAATTGCTTCTTATTTTCCTGACTCAGCTCAAACGATTGCCATTGTTTATAGGTTGGAGAGTCAGCTCGTAGATCGACCACGACATCTAAAACTTTTCCACGGACAACTCGAACAAGTTTGCCTTGCGGGTGCTGTATTTGATAATGCAGACCTCGAAGCACAGCCCTGCCTGATTTAGAGTGGTTATCTTGAACAAATTTAACGCTTCGGCCAATTAATTTTTCAAAGTTTGAATGATTAAAGCTTTCCATAAAAAAGCCTCTCTCATCTTCAAAAACTTTAGGTTCAATTATCAAAATATCTTTTAATTTTGTCTTAGTTGCTTTCACTGCTCACTAGCCTCTCTAGGTACTGTCCATACTCATTTTTCATCATTGGTTTAGCAAGCATTAACATTTGCTCATCAGTTAACCAACCATTACGCCAAGCTATCTCTTCTAAACAAGCAACCTTTAGCCCTTGTACATTTTCAATAGTTTGAACAAAAGATGAAGCCTCATGAAGACTTTCATGTGTACCAGTGTCTAACCAGGCAAAACCACGTCCTAATAGCTCCACATTCAACGAGCCATCATTTAGATACATTTCATTGAGAGTGGTAATTTCTAACTCACCTCGAAGAGACGGCTTCACTTGTTTTGCCATTTCTACAACTCGATTATCGTAGAAATACAAACCAGTTACCGCATAGTTAGATTTTGGTATTTCAGGCTTTTCTTCAATCGAAACGGCTTTCATTTTTGCGTCAAATTCAACGACGCCAAAACGCTCAGGGTCTTTGACTTGATAACCAAAAACAGTAGCACCAGACTCTTTTGAAGCGGCATTTTGTAGCGTTCGAGAAAAAGACTGTCCATAAAAGATATTATCTCCCAACACCAAACAAACACTATCATCACCAATAAACTCTTCACCAATGATAAAAGCTTGCGCTAAACCATCCGGACTTGGTTGAATTGCATATTCAAGGTTGATGCCAAAATCTGAGCCATCACCAAGTAGGCGTTGGAAACCAGCGTTATCTTCAGGTGTCGTAATAATCAAAATATCTTTGATACCAGCAAGCATTAACGTCGAAATTGGGTAAAAAACCATCGGCTTATCGTAAATGGGCAAAAGCTGTTTTGATACGCCGCGGGTGAGTGGATATAAACGCGTGCCTGAGCCTCCAGCAAGAACAATCCCTTTCATTACTTATCAACCTTACCACTTACAACTAAATCTGAAGAAACACCTAAGCGCTCACCAGCGTAAGAGCCATCTAATACGCGTGACCACCATTGTTTATTCTCTAAGTACCACTCAACTGTTTTACGAATACCTGATTCGAAAGTTTCTTCTGGCTTCCAACCCAATTCACGTTCAACCTTTGACGCATCGATTGCATAACGTACATCATGCCCAGGTCTATCAGTGACATAAGTAATTAAGTCAAGGTAGTTACTCACACCTTCTGGCTTATTTGGCACCAACTCTTCAAGTAATGAGCAGATCGTTTTTACAACATCAATGTTTGCTTTTTCGTTATGACCACCAATGTTGTAGGTTTCACCTACCTCACCTTCAGTAACCACCTTATACAACGCTCGTGCATGATCTTCGACAAACAACCAATCACGGATTTGCATACCATTGCCATAAACAGGCAAAGGCTTCCCATCAAGGGCATTCAAGATCATCAATGGAATTAGTTTTTCAGGAAAATGGTAAGGCCCGTAGTTATTTGAGCAATTAGTGACGACGGTTGGTAAACCATAAGTGCGTAGCCAAGCTCGGACGAGGTGATCAGAAGAAGCTTTCGATGCGGAGTATGGGCTTGATGGTTCATACGACGTTGTCTCGGTAAACAAGTCATCCGTACCTTCTAAATCGCCATAGACTTCGTCAGTGGAGATATGGTGGAAACGAAATTCTGCTTTTGCATCCCCTTCAAGTCTATTCCAATATTCGCGTGTCGCTTCTAGCAAGGTATATGTACCAACAATATTAGTTTCGATAAATGCAGCAGGGCCATCAATCGAACGGTCAACATGAGATTCAGCAGCCAAGTGCATTACTGCATCAGGCTTATACTGTTCAAAAATACGGTCTAGCTCAGTACGATTACAAATATCCACCGCTTCAAATACATAGCGTTCGTGCTCTCCCACATCAACAAGAGACTCTAAGTTACCCGCATAAGTCAACTTATCAACATTCACGACGCTGCTAGATGTATTATTTATAATGTGACGAATGACTGCTGAACCGATGAAGCCAGCGCCGCCTGTAACTAATATCTTCATAAGATTTCTAAAACCCTAAAATTCAAAGGAAAAGTTCTTCTAATTTTGCAAATCTATTTATTACTGTTCGAAGGATAGTTCGATACGTTAATACCAACTCAAATGCTCAAAAACTAAAATAGTTCAAAATCAATTACGGCCAAACAACGCTCATGTCGCGCGCAAGCCGGCCTTCAAACAAAAGTCGAAGGCGTAGAATCTTTCATACTAAGACCGATAAGATCGCATTTTTAGTAGGTAATAATGACTAGATTAACACAATCATATCACACTAGAATTAAAGAATTATTCCGCTAGCTCGCTTCGTTTGTTCCTTGCTATACTCGTGTGAGTTTGTATTCAAAAAAGTAGGAAGAAATATGATTATCGTAACTGGTGGTGCAGGCATGATTGGCAGCAATATTGTTAAGTCGCTCAATGAAGCTGGCCACAACGATATTCTAGTTGTCGACAACTTAAAAGATGGCAAAAAATTTAAGAACCTGGTTGACCTAGATATCACCGATTACATGGATCGTGATGACTTTCTAACTCAAGTTATGGCTGGTGATGATTTCGGTCATATTGAGGCTATTTTCCATGAAGGAGCATGCTCTGCGACCACTGAGTGGGATGGCAAATACATGATGCTAAACAACTACGAATATTCGAAAGAGTTACTGCATTACTGTATCGAGCGCGAGATCCCATTCTTGTACGCATCTTCTGCTGCCACTTATGGTGAAACCGATACCTTTATCGAAGAGCCACAATACGAAGGCGCATTGAACGTATACGGCTATTCAAAGCAGCAGTTTGATAACTATGTGCGTCGCCTAACCGCAGATGCAGCCGCGCACAACGAAACGCTTTCTCAAATCACTGGTTTTCGATACTTCAATGTCTACGGTCCACGTGAACAGCACAAAGGCAGCATGGCCTCTGTCGCATTCCACCTGAACAATCAAATGAACGCCGGTGAAAACCCGAAATTATTCGCAGGAAGCGAAACCTTCAAGCGTGATTTTGTGTATGTCGGTGATGTTGCGGCTGTAAACCTGTGGTTCTTAAAAAATGGCGTATCAGGTATCTTCAACCTAGGTACAGGTAATGCCGAATCATTTGAAGAAGTCGCAAAAGCGGTGATTAAACATCACGGTAAGGGAGAGATTGAAACCATCCCATTCCCTGAACATTTGAAAGGCGCTTACCAAGAGTTTACTCAAGCTGATTTAACTAAGTTACGCAATGCCGGTTGCGATGTTCAATTTAAATCGGTTGCTGAAGGCGTCAGCGAGTACATGCAGTCAGTTAATCGCTAGATTACAACACCCGAAAACAAGCTAACGATATACTGTTAGCTTGTTCAATCTATATCGCCAGTTAAAGGTTTACAGTGACAACTCAACGCGACGACTACGATCCTAAAGCATATAACCCTCAATTCATCAGTGCGTTTTTATCACCCAAACACTGGGGAACTTGGCTCGGGCTATGCCTATGCCTGCCCATTTCTTTGCTGCCAAACTCGATACGAGTAACCATAGCGAAGTTCGTAGCCACACAAATGGCGAAGAAGCAGCGCGGCTCGGTACAAAAAGCACGTATTAACCTTGCGCTTTGCTTCCCAGAAAAGTCTGCTCAGGAGCGTGAAGTAATTCTAACCCAGTGCCTAACAACTGCTGGCGCCTTTTTACTTGGTTTTCCTGCCATATCATTACGCAGTAAACGTTGGCTTGAAAAACACTCAGAAATCATTGGATTAGAACACTTACAACAGCTACAAAAAGACAATCAAAGTGCTATTTTGCTAGTGCCTCACTCTTGGTGCATCGACATTCCGGCGATCCTTTTAGCTTCAAGAGGCTTACCCGTTTCTGCGATGGCAAATAGCCAGAAAAACCTTCTGACCGATTGGCTCATGCACAAGCAAAGAGTTCAGTATGGCGGACGAGTTTATGATCGCAGTGGCGGCATTAAGCCTTTTATCAAATCAGTCAAAGATGGCTACTTGGGATATTACCTGCCAGATCAAGACCATGGCCCAGAGCAAAGTGTATTCTCAGACTTCTTTGCGACTGAAAAAGCAACCTTGCCCGGACTTGGAAAACTAGCAAAAGTAAGCCGAGCGAAGATCGTTCCAACCTTTGCCAGCTATAATATTGAGACGGGTAAATATGAAATTGAAATCAAAGCACCCATTGAGCTATCCGGCGATGAACATCAAGACGCTAGGGCAATGAATGAAGTCGTTGAAGGTTTTGTTAATCCGAAACCTGAGCAGTACATGTGGATTTTAAAGTTGTTAAAAACACGCAGGAACGGACAAGACCCATATGTGGGTTATTAACCTACATATGCGGTGTTTTTCAAGGTAGTTGTCATCATTTGCTTGCTTATTAAGCAGCTTCTC
>NZ_JBGOOI010000067.1:0-25238 GCF_041439605.1 Vibrio sp. 1F169
TCATTAGTGATTGTACTCACTTAACTCAGTGTCCAAAACTGCTGGTGCGGATCATAGTTTTTCCGTATCCCCCATCCCCATAAATAAGGCACCTACGGGAATCTTCATCTTCTAACCATTCATTAAGTAATTCCAACTCTCTCACCCGCCCTTCAAAATTGGCGGTCAAGCGAATAGGTAAGTTATGCTCCACAATATTACTAGCGTTGTCGTATTCAATTTCATGTATCTGATAACGCTCATTAGCACAATCTAACTCTTTGGAGAAAAATGAATCATCATCAAGCGCAATCGAGTAACCCTTAGATTTTTCATCGTAAGCAAGTGATTGTGTATCTAGTTTCCAAATACCCAGCTTTTGTTTGGCTCCAATTAACACTAGAGCAAACCCGTCACGTGTTAGAGGCACCTTAACTTCTGTCTCATTTATGCCATTAAAAATAGTAAGCTTTTTAGTCTCGCTTGATAGTACTGGTATAAAATCATGAAAGACTCGTAAACAATTTTCAATTATCGCTAAAGTTTTCTCAGCCCAAATTTTTTCTTGGTAGCTATCAACAACACCATGCGCAGGGTGTTTATTTCTATATTGAGTCCACTCAATAACGTCTTTAGACAGTGGTCTAGATAAACCAGGCTGGACTTCAAACCAACCATAAGCTAACCGTCTATCTAAGTGACTTCTCAAGTGAGGAAGTAATGAATCGAGTATTTCACCAGGCAAACCATCAGACGGTTTCTTTAAACGGTTAACAAGGGTCCTAACATCAATATTTTCAAGACTAGTTTTGGCTATTGATACCTCAATAGTACTAATTGCGATAACCTGCAAAACTGATCTTAAAGTAGAAGTCAATGCAGTAAATCTAGATCCATAATTTTCAATCATGGCTACATTATCTAGGTGTGACCTGTAGAGCTTTTCCATTATTTAAGCCTTTATCTTATATATTTATAAACCTAAGCACTCTTACTCTCTTCAACCACAGCATTCGCATTCACTTTGCGAATCACTCCAAACAGCTCCACCACAGTTCCTTCATCGAAGAAGCCATAAGCGCTTTCACCGTGGTTATCAGTAAATGGTGGCTCGAAGAGCTGCGACATATCGAGAATGCCGTTATTAACTAAGTAATCGATCACTTGATCGACGAATTGAATCTGTTCCGCGTTGTAAGACTCTTCATCAAGGAAACTGCTGAATGCTTCTTTGGCTGCATTCATGTCTAAACCGATGAGTTCACGGATAAACGTGCCTAGCGGCTTCTCTTGTAAGATCTTCTCACGGTAAGCTTCCACGTCACTCATACCGCTTGCATCCAGTAATAAGCTTTCTAGGACATCTAAATCGGCTTGAGTGATGGCTTTATTACGCTTTAGCTTTTGGATGGTTAATTGATCTTGGTGGTCTTGAATATAGAGCTCAATCTTCTTACGGTACTGTGCTAAATCAACGCTTGGATTCTTGTATACGTTTGTCACGTCATGGACACCTTGAACCTCGTCTTCGAAGTTGGTGTACACCATCTCTTTTTTATCTTTGTCCAAAGCAAACATCAGATTTCGCAACTTACGTCGTATCTCTTCTAGAGTGACTAAGTGGATATCTTGCCAAAACTCTTGGGTCTGGATGTCCTGAATCAGTTGTAGTTGCGCTTGTACTGCTGGAATGGTTGATTTGGCTTCTAGCTGCTCAGCGAACTCTACTACACGACCTCGGCTCGTCTCAGAAATCATACCTTTTTCTAAAAGGTCTAACTGCATAGTCAGCACAAGGCTGTCAAAGCGGTGTGATAGATGGTTAAGCTGCTCATCAGAGTTAAAAGCGTCTGCTTCCGTCGGTAGTTCTGAGATCTGACTCTCTAGCTCAGTAAACTTAGCGTCATCAATGTTATCCCAATGCTCACGCTCTAAAAATGGCTCAATTGCTCGACGCTTCGGTCTTACGATAAAGTTATCGAGATTCATACCACTCACAAGGTGGTGCAACATGTCTAGTTGATAGCGGTTTAGCTCTGTATAGCGCTCACGGTCTTCAGGATTTTGTTCGCGAAACTCTTCATTATTTAGCTGGTCATTGAGCAATGTACTAAGCAGAACGCGCTTCTCGAATACCTGTTGAGTCACGGGTTTTGCTACACCCACAGCTATGCCTTCGGGGTTAGCATCGAAATACTCAAAGTTCTGACAGTAATCGAAGACCTTGAACGTCTTTTTGTCGTCATTCGGACCAAAGAGGTCTTTACACAAACGTGTGCCACGGCCAATCATTTGCGTGAATTTCACTTTAGAACGGATGACTTTGAAAAACACAAGGTTGACCACTTCTGGTACATCAATACCGGTATCCAACATATCTACAGAAATTGCGATACGGCAGGTTGGGTTCTTCGGGTCGAACTCATCAATTTTGTTTTAATCGCCACCGAACTCATCGATTAGACTTTGTGCGTAGGTTTCTTTGAAGGTAATGACGCGTGCGAGCTTGCCTGCCCATTTCGGATAGTTCTTGTTGAACATCTTCTCAAGGAAAACGGCATGATCATTATTGGCTGCAAAGACGATGGTTTTACCGATGACATCGCCACCTTCAACATGGATACCACCGCGATCATCTTTACTCATTAACTGAGCAAACATTTTTTCTGCAGTATCTTCGTTAAACAAAAACTTATTCACTTCTGACGGCAACACTTCGTCACGGTCTTCGAGTTCGGCTTTGTTTTCCCACTCTTCCTGCTCTTCGTCTGACAGATCTTTGTACTTCACGCCCTCACGTAAAAACTTCGTCGCAACAGAGATTTTGGTTGGTGGTACAAGGTAGCCTTGGTCATACGCTTTATCGTCTTCATAAGCGTAGGTTGGCATCCCTTTTTGTAGTTCGAAAATGCCATAAGTATCTTTTTCGACTTCATCTTTTGGTGTCGCGGTTAAGCCCACTAAGAAGCCGTCAAAATACTCAAAAATTTGACGATACTTGGAATAGACTGAGCGGTGCGCTTCATCAACAATAATCAAATCAAAATGACCGACACCAAACGGGCGTTCATCTGAGCCACGATCCAATAGATTCTTCATGGTTGGGTAAGTAGAGAAATACAAACGGCTGTCGATGTTGTTCTTACTTTGACCTGAATCCAAAATAGAACAGCTTACACGAGGCAGTAGCTTAACGAAGTTCTTCTTAGCTTGGGTAAGCAATGCGTTACGGTCGGCAAGGAACAGAACGTTCTTAACCCAATCGTTTTTCACCAACAAATCAACAAGGCTGATCACGGTACGCGTTTTACCCGTACCCGTTGCCATTACAAATAACCCTTTACGCTCATGTTCTAGCTCAAAGTCCTGCAATAGTTTAGTAATGGCTGATTTCTGATAGTGACGGTTGGTGATCTCGTTATTAATAACAAGATTGCTGTTAGGCATACCATTTTCAAAGAAAGGTTTACGATCGGTACGGCGCTTCACCATAAGCTCAAGTTCGGCTTTGGTGTAAAAGCCTTGAACTTGACGCGGCGGGTAGAAATGATCATCCCACAGATGGGTATCATAGCCATTGGTGTAGAAGATAACTGGCCGTACACCGCATTGCTCTGCTAGACAATTAGCATATAGTTCAGCTTGTCGCTTACCTTCTTCTGGACTGATGTTAGCTCGTTTTGCCTCCACCACCGCTAAAGCTGTGCCGTCGTCTCCCCAGAGTACATAATCGACAAAACCATTTCCTTTAGGGTTAACCTTTGATATGGGCATTCCTGATACAGGGTATTCACGGTCACGTTTATGTTCTAGCTTCCAGCCAGCTTCGTGTAGAAGCACATCGATAAGATAAGTTCGAGTTTCTTCCTCGTTATAGTCGTGCGCATCCGTGACTTTTTCAGCACTTTGCTTAGCTTGCTCTATCTGTTCAAGTAATGCTTGGTTTGCCGCTTTTAACGTTTCGTTCTCTTTAAGCTGCTGTAAGTATGCCTCACGCTCAACTTTATCGTCTTGCTCTAGCTGCTTCTCTAGCTCTTTAACCCGTTTAATGCTGCTCAGGGCTTTGGTCGCCACGGTGGCATCAATCGACACTTGTTGTGGGATAAGCGCTTCTTCAAACGGTAGAACCACAAATTGGTTACGATTCAACTCTCTGTTTGCAAAGGCGGGCGTATAGGTTCGAATAAACCAATACAGCACATGGTGCAGCTCTTTTACAGCTTGTAGGGCATCACGCTGTGGCAGCGTCGTTTTACTGTGTACCGCTTCGTTACCCACTTGGATCACTAGCTTGAGCTTGGGAAACAAGTGAGTTTCTAAATTTTGCTTAAAGTCCTTATCATGAATAAGCGACATTAACGTCGCATCATGCCGAGGACGGGCTAGCCAGTTATCAATATCAAATACGGTTTCAACCATTAGCTCCAATGCATTACGGGCATAGAAACCAGCAATGCGCGGATCAGTTTTGATGTTGCTTTCCGCATTTTGGGCACGAGTTTGAATCTCGGCGCAACGCGTGGTGTACACATCGTTGCCACCGTTAAGGGCAACGTCAATAAACGCAAAGTTGCTCTTTTGAAAAGAGCTGCCTTTAGTGCTAGGTGAAGAGTTAGCCGTATCTGACATTAAATTTCCTTTTACAACATATTGTTATTATTCGTTATCGGTTTAACTCGCCTTTGAAGGCTTTTTGCATGACTGAATCAAATAAGTCATCATAAACTTTCGCTGTATGTTTTAACTGTATTGACTTCTTATCTAAATCTTCTTTAATTTGTTTAAACTTAACTTGTAAAACTTTTGGTGGTAGCAGTATTTTAAGCGACCTAATATCAGTAAAATTCAGCCCTGCTTTTGTCCCGCCTTTATTTTTTTGTTCAAACTGACCAATACCTGCAGGTGAAATGAGAAAAGCAGATAAGAATTCAGGGACTATATTACTTTCTTTAACACGTATTAAAGCAAGATGTTGGCTAATATATGTATCAGATTCAATATTCCTGACGACACAAGCTCTTCCCAAGTCTGCTGTAATACTTAACAAAATATCGCCATCTTTAACTTTTGTCCTGATTGCTTCTTGAGTGTTTGGAGGTGATATCTTTTGGATATCGTTTAGGCTTAACTTATCTTTAAGTACATTTTGAATTCTTATAAATATACTGCTTCCTTCATTATCATAATGCTTAGCCCACCCACGAGAACCACTCGTAAGAAATTGCATTTCAGCTTCCAAGCTCGATGAGTCCCACCCCTTTGGATTCTTCACAGGATCACCAAACATATCAATAAACACTGACTTAGCGAGGCTGTTTAGCTCTTGCTCCATTTGCTGGCAGTCTTTACGCAGTTGATCCGCTTTTTCTAGCACCGCGGCGATTTGCTTTTGGGTTTCTAGTGGGGGGAGTGGGATTTTTACAGCTTCCAACTTCCCCTTAGTTATATGTTGTAGTCCAACTCCACCATGAGCCTGTGCAATAATTTCATCTAATTTCGCATTCATTGCTAAACGAAAGTAATCTTTCCTAACTAGGCTCTCATCTATCAAAACATTAAAGATGTGTTGATTTAAAATCGCTGGACCACGGTGCCAAAAAAATGCACCAAAAGAAGTTCCAGGAGTGCCTGACCAAGAGAATAGTAAATCACCACTATCAATATGGAACTTTTTATCCACATCAAAATCGCAGTAGTTGAAAGGCTTCTCTTCATTGTTTAGGTTTTGGATACGTACGATTGGTAATCCTTTATCGGACCATTCTGTAGGCTTAAAGGCTTTACCATTTTGTAGTTTACAAAGTTTGCCAATTTCAACTAGCTTCATTTAATTAATGCCTCTAGCTCAGATACACCCTTCGCCATCTTATCCTGCAACGTTTTAATGCGTTTCAAGATGTCTTGCGGCGCATCGTATTGCACCTCTTCGTAAACCACTTCTTTGTAGCTGTTTAGGCTTAGGTCAAAGTCGTTACTGGTAATGGCATCAACAGGTACCATAAAGCTCTGCTCGGTCTTTTTGCGCGAGTATTCAGGGCTGTTGCTGTTTGGTGTGTTGTCTTTATTGGTTAGCGTGTTAAAGCGTTCAATGATATCGGCAATGTTACTTTGCTCGTGAGTTGGTGTTTCGCCATCTTTAAAAA
Organism: Vibrio sp. 1F169; assembly: GCF_041439605.1. Taxonomy (NCBI): domain Bacteria; kingdom Pseudomonadati; phylum Pseudomonadota; class Gammaproteobacteria; order Vibrionales; family Vibrionaceae; genus Vibrio; species Vibrio sp. 1F169. The sequence goes on from NZ_JBGOOI010000067.1 coordinate 6,123, forward strand.
GCTGAGTACGCTTATCATCGAGTGAGAAACCATCAGCCTGCATGTCGTAGAACCAAACGTTATCTGTTCCGCCACTGTTGGTTTTAGTGAAGATAAGAATCGCAGTGCTTACGCCAGCGTAGGGCTTGAATACACCAGAAGGCAGTGAAATGACCGCTTCGAGTTTTTGTTTAGAAACGATTTGCTCACGAATCGCTTTATGCGCTTTAGTCGAACCAAATAGCACGCCATCAGGGATGATAACCGCCGCACGACCACCGACTTTGAGCATGCGAAGTATTAGGGCTAAGAACAGCAGCTCTGATTTCTCAGTTGGTTTTTTCTTTTTCACCTCGACTTTAATGTCGTTACCGTCTTCGTCTTTTTCAATTTTGTAAGTAGGCTTAGGTTTTTTGACAACAGGGTTTTTACCTAATGCTCGCAGCAAATCTGGCGCGACAATGTCAAAGTCGACTGAGCCTTTAAATGGCGGGTTTGCAAGAATGAGGTTATAGGCTTCAGAGATGTTCTCGTCACCTTGATCTTGCAAGCTGTCACGGTAATGGACACTTGGGTTTTCAATACCGTGCAATAGCATGTTCATTGCGCCAATGCGAAGCATGTGTTTGTCAAAATCAAAGCCAGTAAACATATCGTTATTGAAGTGTTTACGGTGTTCAGGCTTGTTCACTTCTTTAGCGTGATGCTCTTCAACATATTCAACTGCCGCCATCAAGAAACCACAGGTGCCCGATGAAGGGTCACAAATGGTATCGCCCACTTTTGGCTGCATGAGCTCGACCATCATTTGGATGATGTTACGCGGGGTGCGGAACTGACCATTCACACCGGACTGTTGCAATTTGCTTAACAAGTACTCGTACAGATCGCCTTTGGTGTCTTTGTCGTCCATGTTAATTGCGCTAAGAAGCTGCACTACCTGATCCAATAGCTTTGAAGACGGGATCATGAAAATCGCGTCTTTCATGTGCTCGGCAAAGCTACCTTCATTTTGTAGGGTTTTGATTTTAGGGAAGACTTGGTTTTGCACCACATCCATCATCACATCTGGATCTTTGTCTTTGAAGTTACTCCATCGAAGGGCTTGCTCATCAGGCGTAAACGTTGGGTTATTCAGCGGTAGACCTGTCGCTTGGCTACGACGCTCTGCGGTCTTTTGCAACTCATCTAAACGACGAATAAACAGCAGATAAGAGATCTGCTCGATAACGGAGATTGGGTTAGCGACGCCGCCTGTCCAAAACATTTCCCAAACTTGGTCGATCTGATTACGAATTTTGCCTGTTAGCATGGTTATTCTCTTTGGTAAATTGTTACCTTCTTAACAAGAAGAAAACAACTTAGTGATGTGTAGGTCTATCGCGCGATTTTATCATACATAGCCAGCTATACGTTAATGTGCATCACATTGAATTGATCATAAATAAAAGTGCTATTTTTTATTCAGTTAGATAGTATCTAGCGCATCGATTGTTGTTAAAAGTGAATGATGATGACTAGAGGAACGCAACTCAAAATATACTTGGCGAACGGCTCTGTGACAGGTATTCGACATGCTGAAATTGTGAACTGGACGGGTCAGGCTATTGCGGTTCCTAGAGTACACATCAAAGAACTCTCTGAATGGGAGGAAACTCAGCGGCCCGGGGTTTACTTTTTATTTGGTTACAACGCAGAGAGTGGCAATAGCCTTGTTTACGTTGGAGAAGCAGAACATATTCAAAAACGCTTATCACAACATTTAGCAGGAAAAGAGTTCTGGAATGAAGCCATTTGCTTTACCAATAAAGATGAAAACTTAACGAAAGCACACGTTAAGTATCTTGAAGCTCGTTTGATCGAAATTATCTTAGAGTCAAAACGATATGACCTCGATAATGAAAAGCAGCCACCGACATCTTCATTACCCAGAGGTGAAAGAGATGCCATGGAGACCTTTATTGACAACATTCGCACTGTTATCGGTTCTTTAGGGCACAAGCTGTTGGAATCGAAGGTGTCTCAAACGAATGCTCCCTTATCAAGCGAACCAGAGAGTATGGTGCTGCAGCTCAAGGTAAAAAAAGTCAATGCTAAGGCAATGCTTACGGATGAAGGCATTGTCGTTTTGAAAGGGTCTCAGGCACTAACAATAGCTCAGCCTAGTTTATCTAAAGGCTATACGAAGCTACGTAGTAACCTAGAAGATAAAGGGATTCTAGCGTCATCAGGAGACCGCCTAGTAGCAACCGAAGACATTCTATTTACTAGCGCCTCTCAAGCCGCCGCAGTGCTGCTTGGTTACCCTTGCAGCGGACCCGACTATTGGAGAAGTACTACGGGTAAAACACTGAAAGAAATTGAAGCGGAATCTATTTAGATAAATGCGGCGATAACTCGCTGTTTAAATTGGCCTAACCTCAGTTCATCAAATGCTAAAGTGAACCCTGCATTGTTTGAATTCATCATATCTGAAATTTCTCCCCAACTGAGTAAGCTTGGTTGGGGTCGATTAGATTGAACGCTTTCCGATACAGGGCTTGATGGTAGGCGTTTTTCATCCATAGCACTCGGCACATTATTCTCTTGTTTAATGTACATGCAGCTATCAGGAATATCCTGCTCAATTCTTTCACCAAACCCAATCAGACTTTCTTCAGCAAAGGTATACAACCACGCTTCTTGGTTGGGTGAATCATTGATTCTTAAAATTCGCCCGAGTACTTGCCTGAAGTAGAGTTCCGTTTTTACCGAACTCATATGGCAGCAAACCTGAAGCCTTGGAATATCCGTACCTTCACTTATCATTCCAACACTGACTATCCACTGAACCTTTGAGTGACGAAACGACTCAATTTCATTTAACGGATCATCATGGTGATAGGTCACTAAGCATGCTGATTGATTAAAGTGCTCAACCAGTCGCTTTTGAATGTCTTTAGCGTGCTTAATAGAAGATGCGACCACCAAGCCTCCAGCACTTGGGGAGTCTTGCCTTATCTGCGCTAGCTTTTGGCAACCACTATTCAATATGTAATTCATAGCGTCTTCGTTATGAATGACGCTTTGATAAGAGACATCGGATTGTTTCAGGCAATCAAGAATCGAAACGAAGTGTTGATTGTCACTACCAGCTTTAATGCTCAGGTGTTCATTATCTATCAAAACGATTTTAGGGCGGCGGCATACTTCGTCTTCAACAGCTTGTTGCAAACCGTATTGGTAATCGCAAACAACCTTACCCTCAGGGTCGGAATATTCAGCCATGACAATCGGTAGTCGATCAGAACGCCAAGGAGTACCCGATAGCGCCAGAGTGTAACGAGCAAAGCCTTGGATCTTCGAGACAATTTCTAGCCCCCATGAGTTTGACCGCCCCTCATCATCAAACGAACAATGGTGGATCTCATCAAATACCACTAGTACTCGATACTTACTGACGGTGCTCCAAAAGTTTTCATCCAAAAAACGGATTGATTGGTAGGTGTAAGAGCCCCCAAGAGAACCCAAACCTCCATTAAAGGAACATTCGAGCTTCCATGAAAAGGTCTTTTGCATCCCTTCAGCAACAGTCAGAGAGGGCGAGAAGCACAGCACTAAGTCAATCATGCCTATTTCAAATAACCGACTCGCCACCTCGGCGGCCATAACGGTTTTACCCGCTCCAGGGGTTGCTTGACAGAAGAAGTGTGAATGCTTGTTTAAAGTGAATTTCTCGATAACTTGAGCTGCACACTCGGCTTGCCATGCTCTTAACATTGAGGAGCCTTGCTTTGCGCGACTTGCATCCAGTTGGTTAGTGCATTAATTCTGCCTAATAGCTTGGCTGAGCGTTCTCTTGCCGCATTAAATAGCGGCTGCATATCTTGCTTGTTGTTTGGGAAACGCGTTAACAACGATTGGTATTCCTCAATCTCGCCTAAAGTAATCGCCAACTCGCCTTCATGTTGCTTCTTCTCTTGCTCTAGTGCATTTAGAGAGCACTCTGGAGTTTGAGCAGCTATTGAATCGACTTTAGCTTTCCTATTTCTAGCCACTCTAGGCTCAATTGTGAGCGCTTTGAATTCGTTAGTTTGATGGTAGCGTTTGTCTCTACGAGCCCCGGTGACAGAAAGCCAACCTTTCTCCTCAAGTGATAGAAGTTGCTTATAAACATACTTTCGAGCCTCGACCTTGCTCGGGAAGGTTGAAGCACTGTTTAGCAAAGCATCCCTAGCTTCTGTGACGGAGAAGTTATCCATCCCTTTCTCAATCAATAGGTTAAACATGTGAGGGTTAATTCTGGTTACTTTCTTCATGTGACTCTTACAGGCAATAAAACTTAGGATTGCTAAGTATACAAAAATCAGTAAAACTTAGACAATCTAAGTTATCTAAAGGTTGAAAAGAAATGTGTAAGTGCAAAAAGACAACCCCATCCCAGCGAGGCTCAAAGCTGCGCGTAAAAAAGCCAAGATCACCCAAAAAGATTTAGGGGTGAAAATTGGTATGGAGCAAAGTTCTGCTAGCGGTCGTATGAATCATTACGAGAAAGGCAGACATGTACCCGATATTGGTACGCTTGAACGTATGGCTGAAGAGTTAGATGTGCCGCTAAACTACTTTTTCTGTAGGAGCGAATTGAGCGCTGAGTTAGCGTGCGCCATTGATAAGATGAGTGATGAAGAGAAGGCGGTGTTGCTGGAGAATCTGAATAAATAACAATGTGCGTATCACTGAGCTTTTAAAGGTGTCTTACTCAGCAACATATGAACTGGTAATAAATCAGTAAATGACCGACCTATTAATCGGTCTTCTTTAAATTGAGCACCTTTGTTGTACGAAGTTTCTGTTTTCAGTTCTACTAGCTTGAGTTCTGTTAACTTACACTCGAAAGGATTCTGTTTCGCATAAGGGTATTTAGTATCAAAACAAGCTGATAATAATGGCTTATCAATCGTATCCTTTGAAGATTGCAATGCATTAAGTAACGCATCTGCAAGAAAGTGCTTCAGCACACGGCATTCTCCACGACAGACTGAAAATAAAGGCAATAGAATTTCATCCCCAGTTAAGTTAGGGCGTTTTTCAAACCCCATCCGGCCTGCAAGTCCGGCAACAAAGCTTGCAAAATGCCGTTTCCCTTCTGCATCAGGTATATAACCTTTGTTATCGGCTTCGCTCAGCTTAGAAAGGTGAAAATAACTTAAGTGTCGCTTCCAGCCTAAACGAGAGTTCCATTGGTCTTCTTCAGCGAGCATAGTCGCATAGGGCATACCCACCAATACAAATGAAACTTGCGCTTCCTCACTTATCATCTTAAAAGTATTCGCTATTGTTTGTCGTTCATTAGCATCTTTGAATTCCATCAGCTCCTGAACCTCATTAACGATCACAAGCTTCACTTTTTTTTCAATTAAACTTTTGATGACTCCTTGTTCTAACGCTCCTTCTTTGTAAGGTCTCCTGCGGCGGCTAGAGGCTCGACTATCTAAGTCAATTAATAATCTTTCTAACGTATTTTGCTCACGAACTTTACTTGGGATGCGAGTTTTTAATACTGGCATTTCAGCCCAGCGGCTCCCCTTAATTGCAAACCTTGCAACATAATTATCAATCATCGCCGTCTTGCCAACACCGGTATCTCCCGTTAGCAATAATGACTCTTGTTCCCCTCCAAGAGAGCTGTTCAATACCATTCGATCAAAGACGTTATAAATTTCCGTCAACTGAGGGTATTCTAAGAAACACTCTCTAAAAGATGTATATTGCTCTATTTGAAGATCACTAAGTATGTTCACTAATACCCCTCTATATCGCTGAGGTCATCACTAGCTGTACCAATATCTATTACTTCTTTTGGTACTTCACTGATAGGTTTAGATGACGTAGTGACAATGGTACTAGGTCCTTCACTACCAACACCTCTTTGTTTTGCTATTTTTGAAGCATGAGTTGTTTTAGGAAGCGCCGATTTTTTGGACTTAGAACGACTCATACGTTCTATTGCTTCATCCATAGCTCTGTCCAAATACAATGACGCATCGGCTAATGATTCGTCTTGCTCTCCCAAACGGACTTTCAACCTTCTTAAACTGTTAATTCGTTGATGTTCATATAAAGATCGGCCTTTTGTATAACCCGTATGATCGACTGCTGGGACTTTGATGTATCTCTTCTCTTCCTCAAGGTAAACGTAAATCGAGCTGATATCATTTGGGTCTGTCTTGGTTTTCACATAAGCGCTTTTTCTTGCACGACTAGAATATTGCTTACCGTACTCTTCCAACTCATCAGATTGGTATTTGAGAGAATGCAATTCAATAGCACCTCTTCTTATAGTCCGATGGTTTACAACTCCAAGCTCAATCTTTAATTGCTCTGCTTCAGGACCTTCACAAAAGATTATCGTTCCTTGCGACTCTGTCCATTTCTGATAAGGAACTCTCTTGTACCTCGTGTCAGCTTTTTTATGATAAACGTCAATAAGCCACTTATGTAACAGCTCGAGAAAATCAGACACATTAATGACAGCGTCTCGCTTCGGGTTGTAGTCTTTTAACTGAGTAGGGTTGGTGAAGGTTTTTCCTGGGAAACGACTAAATAGTTTCTTGTAGAAGGTATCAAAAGACTTTTCAACACCAGCTTTTCGCCACGGTTTACCACGTTGATTATATTGAATATCTGTTACTAATGGCTTTAATGCTGACTCTAGGCTATCACTCCAAAACTCCGCACCGTTGTCCACTATCAAATTTGTAATTTTTCCGTAGCAAGGCCATTCAGATTTAATGCTTGGGTACTTTTCTTTAACCCAATCCTTCTTAAGAACTGAATTAAGAAAAGCTGCTCGTACTGTCTCGTAACTAGGGTCTCTATAATTGACAGAAAGACCAACAATACAAGTGGAGTATCTATCATAAAGTATTGTTAAGTGTGGTCTGCCAAGAGGAAGCTCCAAATCATCATCAAGTAAAATTACAGGAGCTGTAGTGTGATCTATTTCTACATATTCCATTGGCCGCGTTGCCGGAATGATTGACCCCACAGTCTTAAACTTATTATCAGCATATCGTTTACCATAACGAGCTAAAGCAACTTCATAGGGAGGTAGTGCATTTACACGATTGTAAAATGTCCGTTGGGAAATTGGCGCTATTTTAACTTGCGTTAGTTGTCGGTTTTCTTCAATAACTCGATATTTGTAGTACTCATAGGCAGTATTGACTGATACTCGCTCTTTGGTCAGAAACTTGGTTTGAATCGCTTCTGTAACTAAATCAGACGAATCGTTCTTTAGTTTTCTGTTTCCTTTTTTGCTATGCCCAGGAATAAGAGACGCTACATCTTTACCTGACTCGTAATAAAGCTTTTTCCAATCAGCTATCGTTCTGGATGATGGGACCGAAGTTTTCTTCAATAGGGCATACTCTTCCAAGAGCTTATCTAGGTTTTTGGGCGTCCAACCTCCTTTTACGCGCCTTTCCAAATAACGAATTAGATCCAAACGAAACAATGCCGTCTCTTTGTTTGGCAAGTCACCAAATGCCAATTCAAGATTTTCGTCTCCTGCTAAAAATTCTGTCGAAAGCGTTTTATCATCAGCTACATCATTGTCGAAGCTATTAAATTCATCACTAAAACCAAAGAGATCATCACTCATTGGCTAGCACCAAACAGAATTTTCTAAATCAAATTTTTTCTGATTAAAATCTGTTTGTATTTCACCTGAAGATAGCCAGCACAAAGCGGCTGTTAATGTTTCATCTGGAGAGATTTTAAGTTGGTGTGAAAGATGATGAAGGGTCACGCTTCTATTAGCTTGAACAAACTGAAGCACATGTTTTTGAATATCAGTGATTGTACGAATCCCTGAATAGCCATGGAGTAATTTAAGGTTACTAAGTAGAAAACCAGTTCGAATCTGCTTCTCGGTCACTAAGATGAGTTTTTTTCCATACTCAGCTTGAGCGACAAGCTGCTTTTCTTTAAACCTTGCTCGAAAATCTGGTTTAAGGATCTGACTTGAATGCTTTACTTCAATCAGAGAAGGCGTATCTATGCTATCGAAAAGCTGAAAGTCTGGTGTGTAGCGACAGTAGCGCCCATTGAAGTAGTACTCAAACCCATGTGGCTGAGATTCATATCTAACTATTTGAGGATTGTATTCAGCATGAAAACAAAAATCATACTCAAGCATGGACATTGTTCGAACGACTGAGTCATTTTTCAAACTCATGAATTTACAAATGTTGTGAACAGCTGATGATTTTTTGGTTTGGTCGTACATAGCAAAAGCACTTTTGTTGTAAACCTACAACAAAAAATAGACCATGAAGACTTAGGATGCAAATAAGAAAAGAAGCCTGCAATTTATGCGAACATATATTGCAGGCTTCATAAGGGGTGGGAACCCAGCCACATCCCGGCACACAAGTCACTCGCTGCGGCTGCTCCCTTCCAGGCCTGACCGAGTTCACGAGTTATTGTTGCGGGAGGACCAGGCCCCCATAGATTCGTTTTCTAAGAGGCTTGCCTCAAAGAGTGATTGGATTATTAAGCATCACAGCAACCATTGCAAGCCCTTCCACCTTATTTTTGAACAATTGCTGTCTAAGTGCTTATCCTTTATTCAAACCACTAGAAAATCGCAGGTAAATTCACCATTTACCTGCATTTGTAAGGTTCGGGTTATCTACGTACTAGATATCGATGTCTTCGTTATCTTCTGTACGAATGATGTAGTCTGTCATCCACGCGGTGCCTAATAGACATAACCACACCACAAAGACTGGACTAGGCACTTCGATGCTTGGGGTAATCACCAGTGCCGCAAAACCAACCGTCGGCAATGTCCAACACAATAGTTTATTCCAGCGGAAGGTTTTCAAGCGCGTCAGTGTTTCCATCGATGCCATGATGCCCGTTACACACAAAGCAACCAAAGCGGCATAAGGTAAATCGGCCATCCATAATGGAAGTATCAAGCCTAATGACCACCAGCTGTGTCGGCTGGCTGGCTTAAGATGATTTACCGCCCACCAAATAACGATGATTGACAAGGTTTGTAGTGTGGTAACCCAAGGAACGCCTTCAAGCTTACCTGCAGATTGCGTGACCATAATCCCGACTTGTAGCGTTGCGACGATCAAGCCAGAAATAATCACGACCGACAAACTGCTGCGTTTTGAAAAGACCACCATCAATAGTGGGAATAATACCCATACACTGACTGAGAGCGTTATGGGTTGTAGCGGTAGCGTTAATCCATAAGTGGTCATGGAGACAAGCAAAGCTAATCCTGCGATGCCTCCTTGCGGCAAAATCCATAAAGCAGGAATGACCATTGCAAGTACTGGGATATCTCCCTCACTTAAACTGATTGCTCTCGCGCAGACAACCGCTAATAATGTGGTTATCAAGAACTGAAACGTTGTAAATACCATAGCCCTCTCCTTCTACCGATCCGTGGTATTAATGAACTAGGAACATTTAGTATGGACCAATTTTTGCCTCAAATCTTTGCTGTGATTCACCAAATTCCATATGGGAAAGTAACAACTTATGGAGACATCGCACGTTTTTCAGGATTTCCGGGCTATGCGCGCCATGTTGGTAAAGCGCTGGGTAACCTGCCAGAAGGTAGCAAACTGCCTTGGTATCGGGTAATCAACAGCAAGGGTGAAATATCTTTAAAGGGTGATTCGTTCGACCGACAAAAGCAGCATTTGGTTAAAGAAGGGGTTGAGGTGAGTGATGCAGGAAAGATCAAACTCAGAATATACAAATGGCAGCCCTAGAGCTGCCACTAATCGCTAATTCAACTGGCTAAGAAGTTAAGCCAATCAAGATGCCTTAACAATGGCATCGATTTCTTGTTAACGAACACCAACTAAACGTAGGTCTGCTTGCTGTGTATTTTCTACATCAGTAATTACTGACTTAATAGTGTCAGTAGTGAAGCGCAGTTTACCGTCAACGTGAATCGTTGCGCGCATGTTGTAACGGTGGTTAGCTTTAATCTTGTTATTATCGTAGCTCAGCTCGAATGCGAACGGCACTTGCTTACCGTCAGTGGTGAACTCTTGAGTTGCGATAACTGTCGATGGCGCGTCAGCCAGTGAGATGTCTTCTAGCGTAACAGTCACCACGGCATTCTCTGGCAATGCAATTCTTTCACGGTAGCTTACTGTTCCTGAAATCACTTGAGTGTTCTCTGCAACCACTTCCTGAGAAGCGTTCGTTTCTGATGTTGCTTGGCAACCAACAAGTAGGCCAAACGATACTAAAGACGTAATAAGAATTAGAGCCTTTTTCATATTCAATTTCTCTCAACATGTTTGCCGGACTCGGCAAATCTACCCACCAATTATAAGAGAGCTTTCATATTCTGTCTTGAAACCCTATGATTTATTGACAGATATCTGACTAAGCTAAATGATTAACACAATAATCTGACATCCATTTTACCAAGAGGCATGCTGGCGATGAGTCAACCTTTACAAGAATTATTAAGTTTACTTCAGCTAGAGAAGCTGGAAGAAGGTCTGTTCCGCGGGCAAAGTGAGAACCTAGGTCTACCACAGGTTTATGGTGGTCAAGTATTAGGGCAAGCGCTTTCTGCTGCTCGTTATACCGTTCAAGATGACCGTAGTGTGCACTCGTTTCATAGTTACTTTCTATTTCCTGGCGATCCTGAAAAGCCAATTATTTACGATGTCGAGAACCTAAGAGATGGACGCAGCTTCAGCACGCGCCGTGTGAAAGCGATTCAAAATGGCCGCCCTATTTTCTATCTCACGGCTTCTTATCACGGTGATGCTCCAGGCTTTGAACACCAGATTTCAATGCCTGATATTCCTGGGCCAGAGAACTTTGCATCTGAAACCGAGTTAGCGAGTCACATTGCGGAGTTCCTACCAGAGAAACTGCGCAAAACCTTCTGTGGCGAAAAGCCGATTGAAATGCGCCCTGTGACGGTCGTGAATCCGCTCAATCCTAAGAAGGCGGAAGCGAAGCAGTACCTTTGGGTAAGAGCAAATGGCGCAATGCCAGACAACCAATTGATTCACCAATACCTGCTGGCTTACGCGTCCGATTGGGGATTCTTGGTGACGGCGCTTCACCCCCATGAAGTCTCTATCATGACGCCAAATTTCCAAGTGGCGACAATTGACCACTCAATCTGGTTCCACCGCCCGTTCAAAATGGATGAGTGGCTGCTTTATGCGATTGAAAGCCCGACGGCGGCGAACACTCGTGGCCTAGTGCGCGGCGAAATTTTTAATCAGAAAGGTGAGCTCGTAGCGACAGCCGTGCAAGAAGGTGTGATGCGTTTTACTAAATAGCGCTCAAATAAATAGCGAATAAACGCTTTTTATAAGCCCAAAATATGTACGAGAAAACAAAAAGAGAGGCTAGGTTTAATACCTAGCCTCTCTTTTTTATAACACTAACGAAAAGCCGTCACTTAAGAGTGACTAAAATCTATTCTGCTTCTAGCGTAGGCTCAAACTCGCTTTGCACTCGCGTTTTGATGCCATCTCCGGCATCTCGCAGAAGGTTAAATGGCGATAGCACCACACCTTTCACAGCGCCTTCTGCAGCGTCCTGAGCCAAAGCTTGACTCTTATCTGCCAACAAATTAGCTTGCACCAAAATATTCGGCACTTCCGCTCTTAGCATTTCAGATTCAGTAACAACGGCGGGGATAGTTTGCTCGCGGTACGATTTACTTTCAGCGAGCATCGGTGGCATGACATCTACACGGTATCGTTTCAGCTCAGTTAATGTTGGTGGAATAACATCGGTTCTTACCTGCTCGACTTCCGTTCGAACATTTTTCACTTCATCTAATATCGCAGGGATTTTGTTGTCGACCGATGAAACGGTTTGATTCACGTCATCGATCGTCTTTCTGACCTCTTCGACTGTGTTCAAAACTTGAGGAGCAAGCTCGCTGACATGTTCAGCAAACGCTAGCAGCTCTTCCACTTTGAGCCCTTTCGTGAGACCGGATAAATCTTCGATAACCTGCGGATAAGTATCGACGATCTCCCCTACTTTATTAGTAAACGAATAGATGGTGTAGCCCAAGTAAAAAATGGCGACCGCCAATACCAGCTGGATAGCGGTAGATACTTTTGCAAACATGAATAATCCTTTTCTTTTATCGCAGAGACGATATCTAAACTGAGACGATTGTTAAACTCAGACGATTGTTAATGCGTAACTAGGCGTAGCTTAAAGCGGCAATGCTGTCGTGTACTTCAATGGTTCCATCGCAAATGTCGAGGTCACATTAGAGATACCATCAATGCTATTCACCAAGCGCTTGTAGAAATCATCAAAGCACTTCATGTCTTTCACCTGAACCTTCATCATATAGTCATATTCGCCAGCCATGCGATAGAACTCCATCACTTCTGGAAATTCCGACACAGTATTCACAAAACGACCATACCATTCGTGAGAATGATCACTGGTTTTAATCAATACGAACGCGGTAAAAGAAAGATCGAGCTTTTCTGGGTTCAGCAGCGCGACTCTTTTCTCAATAATGCCGTTCTCTTCGAGGCGCTTAAGCCTTTTCCAGCAAGGCGTTGTGGTGAGATTGACCGCTTCAGAAATGTCATTCAATGACAGGGTGCTATCTTCTTGCAGTAATCCTAATATTTTTTTATCTACGGCATCTATCACATTTTCACCAAATTGCATTTAAAGAGAATTATTTTCTACAATTTAAGCAAAACAAAGCAAATATGGCAATGTTTTTCTCTCTGATTGTAGCTAAATTAGAACCATACCAATTACAAAGAATTCCTACACTCGATCAGGAGAACGCTTATGTGCACTGACCATCAATGGATTAACAACGCGATTCGTAAAATTGAAGCGGACTACCAACGCTCAGCGGATACGCACCTTATCAGGCTCGAACTACCAAGTATCGAAGGCATTGATGTTTACCTTAAAGATGAAAGCACACACCCAACGGGCTCTTTGAAGCACCGCTTAGCGCGTTCTCTGTTCTTATACGCTATCTGTAACGGTTGGGTTGGCCCAGAAACAACGATCATTGAATCTTCATCGGGTAGCACTGCGGTATCTGAAGCCTACTTTGCTCGCCTACTAGGTCTTCCGTTTATCGCAGTGATGCCAAAGTGCACAGCGAAGAAGAAAATTGAGCAGATTGAATTCTACGGAGGCCAAGCGCATCTTGTGGATCGCTCAGATGAAATTTACGATGAGTCTCGCCGTTTAGCAGAAGAGCTGAATGGCCATTACATGGACCAATTTACTTACGCTGAGCGCGCAACCGACTGGCGTGGTAACAACAACATCGCGAACTCGATTTTCAATCAAATGCAGATGGAAGATCACCCAGTTCCAGCTTGGGTAGTAATGAGCCCAGGTACAGGCGGTACTTCTGCAACTATCGGCCGCTTCATTCGCTACCAACAGCATGAAACTAAGCTTTGTGTTGTCGACCCTGAGAACTCGGTATTCCACGAATACTTCCAAACCGGCAATGCGAACGTGAAAGGCAGTACATTCAGCAAAATTGAAGGCATTGGTCGCCCACGAGCAGAGCCAAGCTTCATTCCTGGTGTGGTTGACGAAATGCGTAAAATTCCAGATGCAGCAAGCATCGCAACGACACATTGGTTATCTGACATTCTTGGCCGCAAGGTTGGCGCATCTACGGGTACAAATATGTACGGTGTGCTTCAACTGGCAAGCGAGATGAAAGCACGCGGTGAGACAGGTTCTATTGTGACTTTGCTATGTGACAGCGGTGAACGTTACCTAGACACTTACTTCAACGACGAGTGGGTGAACAACAACATTGGTGACCTACAACCGTACGCGGCGAAGTTAGAAGCTTTCTCGCAAACAGGTGAGTTGGCTTAACCGCAGAGTAAGCACCGGCGCCAAAATTAAAAAGAGCCCTTGATGGGCTCTTTTTTGTTTGTTCTGTTAATCAATCACTAACGAGAACAAATTACTCTGGCTTCTGCTTCGCTTCAAATGCCGCTAGTTGTTCAGGCGTCGCTTTTGGTTGATGGTTTTGTTTCCACTCATCGTAAGTCATGCCATATACGCGCTCACGAGCGTCATCGATATCCAAGTCTAAGCCTTGTTGTTCAGCTTCTGCTTTGTACCACTTACTAAAACAGTTACGGCAAAAGCCAGCCAAGATCATCAGGTCGATGTTTTGGACATCTTTGTTGTTGTCTAGGTGTGCTAACAGGCGACGAAAGGTTGCTGCATCCAGCTTGTCTTGTTCTTCTTGAGAAAGATCTTTGTATTTAAATTCAGCCACTTTACTTTCCTTTCCTTTATTCGATTTATTGTATTAATTCATTGAGCTCTGCTTGTTATACAAAAAAAGCCTGCCATTCGCTAGGAGCAAACGCAGGCTTTTCAATATTGTTACACTATTCCGTGCTCATTAAGCGTACGTGTTCATTAGCCGTGCGTGTTCATTAACCGTGACTGCTTCTTCCCACGTTATCATGGCTGAGTTCTTTATTAAGCTCCGCTTCCACGTGACCCGGAGAGCGTGTTGAGCCGGAAATCAGTCGGTACATCGCAGGGATTACAAACAGAGTTACCAGTGTCGCGAAGCCCATACCGAAGAAGATAACCGTACCTACTGCCACTCGGCTTTCATAACCTGCGCCCGTTGAGGTAATCAATGGAATTGCACCGGCTAATGTCGTGAACGCCGTCATCAAGATTGGACGTAGACGTCGAGCTGAAGCATCAATGATCGCCTTTTCAAACTCAATACCACGATCTCGAAGTTGGTTGGCAAATTCGACGATCAAGATGCCGTTTTTGGTCACCATACCGATCAACATAATCATACCAATCTGGCTGTATACGTTGAGACCTTGACTCATCAACACCAAGCCTAAGAAGCCACCAAAGATGCCCATAGGTACGGTGAACATCACCACCAGCGGGTTAATGAAGCTCTCAAATTGCGCCGCCAATACCAAGTACGCCACCAACATCGCTAACGCAAACACCACGAGGATACTCGATTGGTTTTCTTTAAAATCTTTAGACTCGCCTGAGTAGCTTACTGAAATATCACCCGGTAGCTGCTCAATCGCTTGTTCATCAAGGAAATCCAAAGCATCACCCAGCGTGTAACCTTCCATTAGGTTCGCTTTGATGGTCACCGATTTCTGCTTGTTGTAGTGCGACAAACGAATCGAAGACGCTACTTCTTCAATATGCGTTAGAGTATCGAGTGTCACCAATTCACCAGACTGAGTTCGCATGTAGATTTGGCTTAAGTCATTCGCATTGTTAAAGCTGTTCTCATCGCCACGCAGGTAAACGTCGTACTCTTCACCACGTTCAACGAACGTCGTTTCACTCTTACCGCCAAGCATGATTTCTAACGTATCTGAAATATCCGAAACACTCACACCGAGCTCGGCTGCACGTTGCTTATCTACGGTTACCAACAGCTCTGGTGTTTTCTCAGAGTAATCGATGTCCGCACCTTCCATCATTGGCGAGTCTTCAGCGGCTTGCTTTAACAGTTCGCCCCATTTCTGAAGCTCAGAGTAATCAGAACCACCCAGTACAAATTGCACAGGCTCACTCGAACCACCACGGAAGCCTGGCATGAACGGGAACACACGCACATCAGGAATACCCGCTAAAGACTTACGTACCTCACCCAAGGCTTGTTGTGCTGTTTCTCCACGTTCGTCCCAATCTTCCAGGATCATGATAACGAAGCCCGTTTGGTCGCCCGCATTACCACCAAACGCTGGTGATTGAATACTGAATGACTTCAAGAAGCCTTGACCAAGCAGCGGCATTAGGCGTTCTTCAACGATGTCCATGTTGGCAGACATACGGTTGTAACTGGTTGCATCGGCACCACGAACAAACGCAAAGATAACACCACGGTCTTCTTGTGGCGTCAGTTGCGACGGCACTTGTTGCATCAAACCATAACTACCGCCCATACACGCAATAATGATGATTGGAGCTGCCCAACGCCAGTTTAGAGCACGGCGCAATACCGATTTGTATCCAGCTTCTAACCTACCAAACACACGTTCAACAAATTGATTGAAGCGATTAGGTTTCACGTTCGCTTTTAAAATCTTGCTGCCCAGAACCGGCGTCAAGGTCAATGCTATGACAGATGAGAAGATCACCGACATCGCCAAAAGTACCGAGAACTCAGTAAACAGAAGGCCTACCATACCGTCCATAAACGAGATTGGTAGGAACACCATGACCAGTACTAGCGTGGTTGCGATTACCGCAAAGCCTACTTCACGTGTCCCTTTATAGGCCGCAAGCAATGGTGATTCACCACGTTCAATGTGGTGGAAAATATTCTCAACCACCACAATCGCATCATCGACCACCAAACCGATAGACAGGATAAGTGCCATCAAGGTGATGAGGTTGATAGAGAAGCCAAAGTAGTACGCCGCAATAAACGACGAGATTAGCGACACAGGAACCGTCACGGCTGGAATCAGCGTTGCACGCGCTTGGCCGATAAAGACGTAAAGCACGAGGATAACCAAACCACCCGTAATAAAGAGTGTGCTGTAAACCTCTGAGATCGAACGGTCGATAAAGACAGTGGAGTCATAGTCGACAGCCAAGCGAGTTCCGTCAGGCAAGAACTTTTGAATCGCTTCGACTTCTTTATGGACTAAGTCAGCCACCTCAAGTGGGTTGGCATCAGACTGAGGCACAATGCCCATACTGACGTTAACAACGCCGTCACTCTTAAAAGTCGAGTTCTCGTTTTCTGCGCCAATGTAAACATCCGCAACATCTTTCAAGTAGATAGGTGTGTTATCAGAGGCACGTTTCACCACTAGGTATTCGAAATCTTTGGCTTCAGTATATGAACGAGCAGTACGAACCGACATCACAATCGCATCGTTACGCACTTCGCCACCCGGGCTTTCAATGTTCTCGTTACGTAGGGCTTGTGTAATATCAGAGGCGGTAACACCACGACCCGCCATTAACGCGGGTTTCAGCTTCACGTACATGACTTTGTACAAACCGCCAGAAATATCCACCGAGCTCACACCAGAGATCAAACTAAAGCGGTCAATCAACACACGTTCGGTGTAGTCGGTTAACTGCGTTCGATCCATCTCAGTTGAGCTTAAATTGATGTAAACCGACGCTTCACCACTACCATTGTTTTTGTAAACAATCGGGTCATCGGCTTCATCTGGCAACGAACGCTGAGCACGCGCTACCGCATCACGCACATCACTGACACCGGTATTGAGGTCATAACCAAGTTCAAAGGTGATGGTGATTCGTGACGATCCGTTTCGTGTCGTAGATTCGATTTCATCGATACCACTGATGCCGGATAACTGATCTTCAAGGTTGGAGGTAATTTGGCTTTCAATGATGGTGGCAGATGCACCTTCATAACGAGTACTGATCGATACCACCGGGCTTTCAATATCGGGCATTTCACGAACTGCGAGCTTATTGAAAGAGACAATACCAAACACAACCAAAAGCAGGCTCAATACAACAGCCGCTACTGGTCTCTTCACAGAAACATCAGATAACAACATTAGTTAGCGCCTTCTTGTGCTGCTGTATTTTCATCAAGTTTAGCTTTGTTGCCATCAAGATTAGCTGTATCGCCGTCAAGTTTAGCAGGGCGATTAACGGCAAGTTCTTGAACCAAAACACCGTCACGCATGTTCACGATACCTTGCACTACGATCTTCTGACCAATCTCGATACCTTTTTCGATCACGACTTCGTTATCAAGACGAGCCCCGAGGAATACTTCGGTACGAGTCGCTTTGTTATCTTCGCCAATAACATAAACGAAACGCTTAGTGCCTGAATACTCAAGCGCTTGAACTGGAATGATTGGGGCTTCTACTGGTGGGAAGTCCATATCAGCCGCCACTAACATGCCCGGTTTTAGGTAATCATTGTTGTTATCGAAGTGGATTCGAACTCGAAGGTTCAAAGTTTCGGCGTTAATACGAGAATCAATACCCACCACAGTACCCGTGAACTGAGTATCGCCCCACGCACTGGTGCGAGCCGTTACTGTCATACCTTTAGACAGTTTAGAAAGGTAGCGCTCTGGAATCTGAAGATCTAACTGCATCACAGACAAGTCATCTAACGTCACGAGCTCTGTACCCGATGTCACCATTTTGCCGCGGCTAAAGTCAATAAAACCGACCGTACCAGAGAAAGGTGCACTGATATGTAGATCTTTCAGGTTAGCGTTAGCGGCAGCTAGGCGAGCATTAGCGATCTCTACGTTAGTTTTCTGAGCGTCAATTTCAGTTTGAGTGATCGCGTTACGTTTCACTAGTCGTTGAAATTCTGCAAGCTTACGCTTTTCATCTTTTAAATATGCTTGTGCTTCTGCAACTGCTGCTTTTGCTTTGTCGTCATCGAGTTGAACCAACATCTGCCCTTTGGTGACATCTTGATTGGCTTTGATGTTAATAGAGTTCACTCTGCCAGCCACTTCAGAAGTGATCATTACAGATTGCTCGGCTTCCAACTTACCGACCAAAGAAAGAGACTGGCTAACTTGGTGAATATCAACTTGCTCAGTAACAACAGTGACAGTGCTAGGGCCCATGCGCTTTGCAAGTACGGCTGGAGACGCCATAAGAATAGACAAGCTAAGCAGGGTTAAAACAGATTTATGCTTCATAATAATGGTCTGCAAGTGAGATTTAATATCTATAAATGAAATTAACCGTATTCTATCAACTGATGAATGCTGTAACGTCAAGAAGTGTAAATCTAAGTTAAATTCAATTGACGTTTCATGACGAATGACACGAACCAAACACGATACAGAAAGCTAATTACCTCAAGGTGTTACCTATCAGTACGTAAATCTTAATACAGATGTTCACTTCACGAGCAATATGCGTACTTTTCGCCATCTTTGCCCAAAAAGTCAGCATTTAACACAAAACCATAAGAAAAACCCTTTACAGGTTTAACGTGTTTGCTATGATGCGCTCCGCACTTGAGAGATGCGTTGGGAAAAACATCTCTTTAGCCTATCCATTATGAGTTAGGAAAAAACACCCTGGAGGGGTTCCCGAGTGGCCAAAGGGAGCAGACTGTAAATCTGCCGGC
>NZ_JBGOOI010000068.1:0-24939 GCF_041439605.1 Vibrio sp. 1F169
CTAGCATCTAGCATCTAGCATCTAGCATCTAGCATCTAGCATCTAGCATCTAGCAAGCATAAAAAAACGCACAACCGAAGTCATGCGTTTAATATCGTAATTAACTGTACCCAGTGCTCTTTATAAGCCGTTAGTGTTTAAGAAGTATGCCTAATGCATAACCTCTTCTTTCGCACCAACATAGATGAAATCCAGTTCGTCTTTTTTCAGAGATACTTTAACCGTACCGCCGTCAACCAAACTTCCGAACAGCAACTCATTAGCAAGAGGCTTTTTAAGCTTCTCTTGAATCACACGTCCCATCGGACGAGCGCCCATGGTCTTGTCATAGCCTCTTTCAGCTAACCAATGACGAGCATCCTCAGAAACCTCTAAAGATACACCACGAGCGTCCAGTTGGACCTGAAGCTCAACAATAAACTTATCAACAACTTGACTGATCACACTTGGATCAAGGCTGTTGAACCAGATGATATTATCAAGACGGTTACGGAACTCAGGAGTAAATACCTTCTTGATTTCACTCATTGCGTCTGGCGCATGATCTTGTTGGATCAAACCGATCGATTTCTTCTCGGTTTCTGCAACACCAGCGTTGGTCGTCATCACTAGGATCACATTGCGGAAATCTGCTTTGCGACCGTTGTTGTCGGTTAGCGTACCGTTGTCCATCACCTGTAATAACAAGTTAAAGATATCTGGGTGTGCCTTCTCGATCTCATCAAGTAGCACAACAGAGTGTGGGTTCTTGATAACAGCATCGGTTAGCAGACCACCTTGATCATAACCAACATAACCAGGAGGCGCACCGATCAAGCGGCTTACCGAGTGACGCTCACCGTACTCAGACATATCAAAGCGCAGAAGCTCAATACCCATCAATTTAGACAGTTGAACAGTCACCTCTGTTTTACCGACACCAGTAGGGCCAGCAAACAAGAATGAACCAACAGGTTTATTGTCTGCTCCCAATCCTGCACGAGTTAGCTTGATCGCTTCGCTCAATACATCGATCGCTGGGTCTTGTCCGAATACCAACATTTTCATGCGGTCATCCAGTTTCTGCAGCGTATCTTTGTCTGAAGACGATACTGACTTCTCAGGAATACGCGCCATTTTCGCAACCATTGACTCAATATCAGCCACGCTCACTGTCTTCTTACGACGACTTGCTGGCGCCAAACGACTACGAGCACCCGCTTCATCGATAACGTCAATCGCCTTATCTGGAAGGTGACGTTCATTAATATACTTAGCAGACAACTCCACAGCGGCACGTAACGCTTTGTTGGTGTAACGTACTTCGTGGTGAGCTTCGTATTTTGGCTTCAAGCCAATCAGAATTTTGGTTGTATCATCTAGCGATGGTTCAACAATATCAATTTTCTGGAAGCGACGAGATAAAGCACGCTCCTTCTCAAAAATACTGCTGTACTCTTGGTAAGTGGTTGAGCCAATACAACGTAATTTACCGCTGCTTAATAGCGGTTTAATTAGGTTTGCCGCATCCACCTGACCACCCGATGCTGCACCCGCACCAATAATGGTATGGATCTCATCGATGAACAGGATAGCGTCTTCTTCTTTCTCGAGTTGCTTCAGAATCGCTTTAAAGCGCTTCTCAAAGTCACCACGATATTTCGTTCCCGCAAGCAATGAACCAATATCCAAAGAGTAAATCACACTGCTCTGAATAATTTCAGGGACTTGGCCTTCAACGATGCGCCATGCAAGACCTTCAGCGATAGCAGTTTTACCCACACCCGCCTCTCCCACTAATAGAGGGTTATTCTTACGACGACGACACAGAACTTGAACGGTACGTTCTAGCTCTTTGTCACGACCGATTAGTGGGTCAATATTACCTTGCTTCGCTACTTCGTTAAGGTTGGTCGCAAAATTTTCTAGACGATCTTCTGAGTTAGCTTCTTCGGCATTCTCTGCACCACCAAATGAATCAGGAGATGAACCGCTATCGCCTTCATTGCTGCCTTTGGTAATACCGTGTGAAATAAAATTCACTATGTCTAAGCGGCTGATGTCGTTTTTCTTAAGAAGATACGCCGCGTGAGATTCTTGCTCACTAAAAATAGCCACAAGTACATTTGCACCTGTTACTTCGCTGCGACCTGAAGATTGAACATGAAAAACAGCGCGCTGAAGTACTCGTTGAAAGCTCAGCGTGGGCTGGGTTTCACGAGTCTCGTCGCTTTCAGGGATGAGTGGGGTCGTTTGGTCGATAAAAATATCGAGCTCATTGCGAAGAGCATCGAGATCAGCCTGACAAGCTTGGAGCGCTTCCTTGGCCGCATCATTTTCTAATAATGCTAGTAGGAGGTGTTCGACAGTCATGAATTCATGTCGCTTGTCTCGCGCACGAGAAAATGCGCCATTTAAACTCGTCTCTAATTCTTTATTTAGCATAAGTACCTCCTAAGGGAACAACAGTGTTGTTCGAGCAATTTACACTTGCTCCATTGTACATAGTAGCGGATGCTCATTTTCCTTTGAGTACATCGTTACCTGTGCTACCTTTGTTTCGGCTATTTCAGCACTGTATGTGCCACAAATAGCTTTACCTTCATAATGAACCTTGAGCATCACTTCCGTTGCTTTTTCGATATCTAGTGAGAAAAATCGCTCTAGGATCTCGATTACAAAGTCCATAGGCGTGTAGTCATCGTTATGTAATACAACGTTATACATTGCCGGTGGCTTTACTTTCGTTCTCTCTTTCTCCAGTAAATCTGAGCCTGGAGATGCCCATTCAAAGTTTCTGCTCATATTAGCTTTGCTAAGGGTTATTTTTCGGAAGTCGTGAATGTTTAGTTAACTCAAATTTACCACATTCACGCATTACGGTGTACTAAGAAACTGCACCAAGAAACAGTACCAAAAAATATTCCTCTATACTGAGCCTAATCCACCATTTCCATCGCTGCAAATAAAAGATCTCGATTAACAGGATTAACATATGTGATTGATTAAAAAGACACCACAACTATTGATGGTGACGATAAGATCGTCGTTAAGTTACTATTTAGTTAATAGTATGTCGTCAATCTCGAATGTGATTTGTTATTAAAATTGATCATTTTTATACCAATTTGCTATTGACTGTACTCAATCATTAGCTACATTGGAGCTAAAAGGTTTTTCTGATACAACTTCGTAACACGATTCTAAACCTAGTAATAAGCGTTAAAAATTTATAATAAGGAATAATTACGCAGGGTAGCGTTAATTTCCGTAAGCAATGTATGAGATTCAAGCTATCAGCTGAAATTGTTTAGTTGATAGGAATAATATCAATCGAGCTTACATTGATTTGATATAACAACGTTAGTAACAAAATGCATGAGGGATGTATAGCATGGCTACAGGTACAGTAAAATGGTTTAACAATGCCAAAGGGTTTGGCTTTATTTGTCCAGAAGGTGAAGATGGCGATATTTTCGCGCACTACTCCACAATACAAATGGAAGGTTATCGAACCTTAAAGGCAGGTCAACAGGTCGATTATGAAGTAGAAAGTGGACCTAAAGGCTCCCATGCTAGCTCCGTTGTTCCTGTAGAAGGCAGCGCCGTAAAATAGGCGATTGCCAAACATGTAGACCTCTATCAGTCTTAATAAACGACTGTCAGGTAAGCAGAACATTGAAACCGCTCATTTGATACCTGTAATACAGGCTTAAATGGGCGGTTTTTCGATCTGAGAGCTAAAAGCTATTCACAGTACAATTTGTCCGAGAGATCCCTTTAGCTAGGCCTATAAAGCATTGTGAATAAAAAAGACGCTTTAACGTTATCGTTAAAGCGTCTTTCGTTTTGACTTTATCTGTGACTTAACTGCCAGACCAAGCAACTCGTTAGTAAATCATGTTCATGACTTACTAACGATGAGTCCAATCACTATGCGTCAATAAATGCGTTTAGCGTTGAGCTTGGGCGCATTAGTGATGAAACCAATGCATCATCAAGTAGGTAATAACCACCTAAGTCGCCAGCTGGACCTTGAGCGTTATTCAGCTCAGCAACAATAGCTTCTTCACTTTCAGCCAATTGAGTTGCAACACCTGCGAACTCAGCAGCAAGGTCAGCATCAACCGTTTGCTCAGCCAGAGCTTTCGCCCAGTATGCTGCAAGGTAGTAGTGGCTACCACGGTTATCAAGCTCACCCACTCGACGTGAAGGAGACTTGTTGTTATCTAGGAATTCACCCGTCGCTTTATCAAGCGCGTCAGCGAGAACTTGTGCCTTAGCATTCCCCGTTACTACGCTTAGGTGCTCTAGAGATGCCGCTAGTGCCAAGAACTCACCAAGAGAGTCCCAACGCAGGTGGTTTTCTTTCTCTACTTGTTGAACATGCTTAGGCGCAGAACCGCCAGCACCTGTTTCAAACAGGCCGCCACCGTTCATAAGTGGAACAATCGATAGCATTTTAGCTGACGTACCAAGCTCTAGAATCGGGAACAAATCCGTTAGGTAATCACGTAATACGTTACCTGTAACCGAAATAGTATCTAGGCCTTCTTTGATACGAACCAGTGAGTACTGAGTTGCTTCTAAAGGAGCAAGGATCTTAATTTCAAGACCATCGGTATCATATTCAGGAAGGTAAGCGTCAACTTTCTTAATAAGCTGAGCATCATGCGCACGAGACGCGTCTAGCCAGAATACTGCAGGAACACCCGAAGCACGAGCTCGAGTTACCGCTAGCTTAACCCAGTCTTGAATTGGTGCATCTTTAACCTGACACATACGGAAGATATCGCCTTCCTCTACGTCTTGCTCTAGAAGCACAGCGCCTGAAGCGTCAACAACTTGAACCTGACCAGCAGCTTCAAGGATAAAAGTCTTATCGTGAGAACCGTACTCTTCCGCTTTTTGAGCCATCAAGCCAACGTTTGGTACACTACCCATTGTTGTTGGATCGAAAGCGCCGTTCTCTTTGCAGAAATCAATAACTGCTTGGTAGATGCTTGCGTAGCTGCGATCAGGGATCATAGCTTTCGTGTCTTTCTGCTTACCTTCTGGATCCCACATTTGACCTGAAGAACGCAGCATTGCAGGCATAGATGCATCAACAATGATGTCGCTTGGAACGTGTAGGTTAGTAATGCCGCGATCCGAATCAACCATAGCTAGTGGCGGTTGAGTCTCGTATACCGCTTGTAGGTCAGCTTCAATCGCTTCTTTCTGCTCTTGAGGAAGCGCAGCAATTTTTGCGTATACATCGCCGATGCCGTTGTTTACATCAACACCAAGCTCTTCGAATAGCTCACCGTGTTTAGCGAATACGTCTTTGTAGTAAACCTTAACCGCATGACCAAAGATCACTGGGTCAGATACTTTCATCATCGTCGCTTTCATGTGAAGAGAAAGCAGTACACCTTGCTCTTTAGCTGATGCAATCTCTTTCTCGAAGAACGCAACCAAAGCAGCTTTGTTCATCACTGACGCATCAATGATCTCTTTATCTTGCAATGCAAAAGCGGGCTTCAGAGTTTTCTTCGCACCATCTTTACCAACGAATTCAATGCTAACTTCTGTAGCACCTTCAATTGTTACTGACTTTTCGCTACCGAAGAAGTCTTTGTCGTCCATACTTGAAACGTGCGACTTAGAATCCGCAGACCAAGCACCCATTGAGTGTGGGTTCTTCTTCGCGTAGTTTTTAACAGAAAGTGGAGCGCGGCGATCCGAGTTACCTTCACGTAACACAGGGTTTACAGCACTGCCTTTGATTTTATCGTAAGTCGCTTTAACGGCTTTCTCTTCGTCAGTGTTTGCTTCTTCTGGGTAATTAGGAAGTGCGTAACCTTTTGACTGAAGCTCTTTGATTGTTGCTTGAAGTTGAGGAACAGATGCAGAGATGTTTGGAAGCTTGATGATGTTCGCTTCTGGTGTCTTAGCCAATTCACCAAGTTCTGCTAATGCATCACCAATACGTTGCTCTTCGTTCAGGTAGTCAGGGAAGTTGGCAATAATGCGCCCTGCAAGTGAAATGTCGCGAGTATCAACGTTAATACCAGAAGAAGCCGTAAAAGATTGAATGATAGGCAGCAGAGAGTAAGTTGCTAGCGCCGGAGCTTCGTCAGTAATGGTATAGATGATCGTTGGTTTTTCAGTAGGCATGAAATTTCCCTATAGTTCTTACAAGCTCACTTAAAGCAGTGAGAGTGTTATAAATTGACCAGTAAGCCACTCTGAGAGTGAAAACTGCTTACTCGATAGTCGTACTCTATCTTATTTTTCATGCAATCTTGATGACAGCATGAGCCAAATCCGTGAGTGCATTGTTTTAATAAAAGAGCCAGTTATAATAAAACACGAAGGTATAATTAAACAAATCAGGCTTAAGAGTCCATCAACTTGTTCTATTTTGTGTCTTTTAGGCGCGCAAATGATAGCTCAATTCCGTTTCTATGAAAACTTTTCGGCACACTTCGTTTACATTTTTGCAAGGTAGTTAACATGTCTACTCGCTCACGCAGCGCATCTCGTTCAGACAAACCGGCTCGTTCTGGTACCACATTAAAACAAAGCGGTAATAGACAGAATCAACACAGTGGCAAAAATGACACTGGCAGTTCACACAAAAAACCGCACTCCAGCAAACACCGATATAAAGGCAAAACTACCAACGCAAAGCCTAAGGTAGCACCCGAAGATCGCAAAGTGATTCTATTCAACAAACCTTTTGATACTCTCAGCCAGTTCACTGATGGCGAAGGTAGAAAAACGCTAGCGGATTTTATTCCCGTAAAAGATGTTTATGCTGCTGGTCGCTTAGATCGAGATAGTGAAGGGTTATTGGTCTTGACCAATGATGGCATCTTTCAAGCTAAGTTGACTCAGCCGAACTCAAAATCGACCAAGACTTACTGGGTGCAGGTTGAAGGTGCGCCTTCTGAGAAAGATTTAGATAAATTGAGAAAAGGTGTTGAGCTAAAAGATGGTATGACATTGCCTGCAGAAGTAGAAGTGATGCAAGAACCTCAGGTTTGGGAAAGAACTCCTCCTGTGCGCTTCAGAGCGGCGATACCAACAACATGGTTAGCGATTACCATCATCGAAGGACGTAACCGTCAGGTAAGACGAATGACGGCAAACATAGGCTTCCCTACCCTGCGTCTAATCCGCTACTCAAT
This sequence comes from Vibrio sp. 1F169, assembly GCF_041439605.1. Lineage (NCBI taxonomy): Bacteria > Pseudomonadati > Pseudomonadota > Gammaproteobacteria > Vibrionales > Vibrionaceae > Vibrio > Vibrio sp. 1F169. Next base: position 7,155 of record NZ_JBGOOI010000068.1, read on the forward strand.
GGGCAATATGAACGTGGGTCAGCTTCAGCCAGGTGAATGGAAAGAGATTTAGCTGTTACTGATACAGAAGAAGTATCGATACAGAAAAGTACCAATATAGCAAAAGCGAGACTCTTATTAGTCTCGCTTTTTTTGTAGATGAAGATTGATTACTCTTGGTCAATCATCCATTTACGGAATTCTTTGCGTTCTTGCTTAGAAGCTTTGATATACCAAGCCTGCAATTGCTCAACATTCTGAGTCTCAGCCAGTTTCACTGGTTTCTGAGCTTTGCCACTTGTCTGTGCTGTCGTATTACCTACCACAGATGCTAATACTACCGCTTCCGCTGGCTTATCAAGTAACACGCCATCTTTGAAGTATACTGCCTTACTTGCATTGTGCTCAGCCAGTCGAGACTCTAGCCCACCAAACGGTGCAAAACCAGGCTTACGTTCAATGACATCCTGTTGATATTTAATGGCGACATCATCCTGCAAAACTACCCATGATGGGTTCACAGCTTCAAAGATCTTCTCAGCTTCCATATAGCTACGTACTTTTGGAGACTTAATTTCAACCTCTTCACCAGTAACATCAAAATTCAATACATAAGGTGCCGAAGAATAAACACCGCTGTTACCAAACTTTTTATCAAAGCGAACTAAAACCTGGTTAAAACCCTCATTAATTTGGTTTTCACTGATTTTATTTTGAGCAGCTTGACCATTAATGTACAGAATTGATACGCCTTTCTGAGGCGTTAGAGTTGCCGCACTTACACTGCCAAAAACGCTTGTAAGTAAGCCCAAAGCTAACAGTACTTTCTTCATCATGTCTCTCTTTAAAATCTAATAAAGTGTTCTTTATCCTAACAAAAAAGCCACCCTAAGGTGGCTTTTTTTCTAAAACTCGATTACGAGGTCATTAGAATGATGCTTCAACACCAATTGCTAGACCAGTATCTGTTTTGTAGAACTTTTCACCTTTGTCGTTAACACGTTTTGAATCGTAATCGATACCACCAACTTCCGCGTACACTTTAGTGTTTGGTGCAACTGCGTAGGTAGAGTTAACGAACCAACGATCTTCGTCTTTAACATCTTGATCGTGGTCACCAATTGAGTAACCAGTGTTGAAGCCCCAAAGGCCCATAGTGTAGCCAGCAGCGAATGCGATTACTGAGTTGTCATCGTTAGCTGCATCAGAAGTTGTTCCGTAGTAAGCTGTAGACAGGTAAACATTCTCGATACCAGAGAATACTAGCTCAGCACCGTAACCTTGATGGTCGTCTTTTACTTTACTTGTAGCGCTAGCATCAAAATTAGCAACGAATGCAGAAACATCGAATTCAGCAAAACGGTAACCCATACGAGCATCGAAGTACTCAGTATTTCCACCTTCAACACCGTCAGCTTTTAGTTTGTCTTGAACGTAACCTAGAGTTGCGTAAAGAGCGCCATTATCGTAGTCGTAACGAATAGCTTCGTCAGCACATTCTTGAGTTGCGTTGTCTAGAAGTTTAGAGATGCCGTAAGCTTCATCTTTACCGATACCTAGATCATCAACAGCAGTACATAGGCGACCAAATTTAATTGAACCTAGAGTGTTGTGGTATGCCGCAACGTATGTATCACCGTTTTCAGTATTCGTAGCGTTTGCGTTATGAGAACCGTTGAATTCCCAGTAAGCGCCAACTTTCCACTCGTCATTTACCATGTACTTGATATCAAAACCGAAGTCAGCGTCTTCGATTTTTTGTTCCATTGAAGAACCTTTTGTGAATTCGTTGCTGTATACAACTTCGATGTCACCTTTAAGATCAACAGAAACGCCGTCTTGGTTGTAAATTTCGATTGCTGCGTTTGCAGAACCAGCTGCTGTCATAACTGCTAGAGCTAATAGAGTCTTTTTCATAATAAATCCACTGCCTTTTCTAAGAATGGGAGATCCTTGCCCGGTTCCCTTTTATTTTTTATGACTGGTCATTACTACTCTTTGGTAGTTAATCACCGCCACTAAATTTCGTGGTCTAGATTGCAAAAGATTATCCTGCGTGTCAAATAAACTAAAAACAAACCTAAAAAAAACAAAAATACATAAAAATCATAGGTTTACATTTTTTTTCATCATTTTACGAGCAACTTACCCTTAAATTTAAAGGGAAATATAATAGCCCAAATAAAGAACAACTCAGTATAATGCTCCACTCATTTAGGTTTAAATCGCGATTCACAGAATTTAACGCCTGCATGGTGCGATTTTTTAATATATATATTTCGTAACATAAATAAAATCGTTAAGTTCCTGAAGGTTCAGTTTTTTTTTGTGAACGAGATCTACCTTTGATTCAAAAGCAAGCTATTTTGCGGTAAATGTACCGACTAGTGATATGTGCTACTATCCTCGCTCCGTTACGTAGGTCACAGTATGCTAACTACTAAAATTCAAAATTCTATACGCACCAGTTATCAAAACCTCCAAGATCAGTTGGATAACTTTGTACCTCGACGTGCTCAAAATTACCTTGTTGCAGAAATAGCGAAGACACTTTGTGGTCAATACCACAAAAGTAATCGCATGATTGTTGCTGAAGCAGGTACCGGGATCGGGAAGTCACTGGCTTATTTAATGGCAACAATTCCTGTCGCCGTGCTCAACAATCGTAAAATCGTCATTTCAACAGCGACCGTTGCGCTACAAGAACAACTCATCAATAAAGATCTCCCTCTATATAGACGACTTACTGATAGAGAGTTTTCTTTCATCTTAGCGAAAGGAAGACAGCGTTATTGTTGTACAGAGAAGTTGGCCGCTGCGTGTGGGGTTGATGGTGGTCAAATGGCCATGTTCGAGTCCAAACCAAAAAAGAAAGACATCGAGCAACTGCAAACCATGTACCGCAGCCTCACCCAAGGTAAATGGGATGGCGACCGTGATTCGTGGCCAAAACCTATCGACAACATGATTTGGCAGATGATTGTCAGTGATAAGCACAGCTGTAACAACAGTATGCCTACGCACAGAGACTGCCCTTTCCAAAAAGCACGTTCAGAGCTAGATAAAGCAGACGTGATTATCGCCAATCACAGTTTAGTGATGGCTGATGCGGACCTAGGCGGCGGTGTGATACTGCCAGAACCAGAAAATAGCATCTATATATTTGATGAAGCTCACCACTTGCCACACGTAGCGAGAGATCACTCCTCTGCTGCCGCAAGCTTAAAAGGTGCTGCCTCTTGGTTAGAGCGTTTGAATCAATCGATCACTAAGCTTTCGGGGCTAGCAGACGAAAAGCGTGTCCATCGATTTAGAAATGAGTTGCAAGACTCAGTACAACAACTGATCCCGACTCTGACTCAAATGAGCAAACAGTTTGACGCTAACCACTTTGAAGATGGCTTGTATCGCTTCGAGCATGGCGACTTACCTGAATGGTTAGAAAGTGAATCGAAAGATCTCAAGCAATTAACGCAAAAGGCGAGCCAAGCCGTAGCAAAAATTGCCGACTTGATTGCAGAACGAGTTAAAGACGGAGAGCTTTCAGCAAAGCTTGCAGAGCCTGCGCTTGCAGAAATTGGCTTTTATATACAAAGAACAGAAAACCTTGCTCAAGTTTGGCGATTAATGGCTGAACCTAAGAGAGAAAAAGGGGCGCCTTTGGCTCGTTGGCTTGAATTAAGCAAAGAAAGCGAGGGGGACTTTGTAGTTAATGTCTCACCATTAGAAGTCGGTTGGCAACTGGACCAACAGATTTGGAGTCGTTGCGTTGGTGCAGTGTTAGTATCTGCGACCATGAGAGCACTCAACTCTTTCAGCTTTTTTTGTCATCAATCAGGTATCAGCCAAAAAGCAGAAGATGGCGTACAATTTCTTGCTTTGGCATCGCCGTTTGATTATCAGAACCAAGCTGAATTAGTGGTACCTGCAATGAAGTACGAACCACAAGCACCTCAGTTTACCGAATATCTTATTGAAATTTTGCCTAAGGTAATAGAAGACAACAAAGCCAATCTCATTCTATTCTCTTCTTATTGGCAAATGAACCAAGTGGCCGAGGCTTTGGCAACAGATTTCGTTAAAAAGTCGTGGGCGTTACAGGTTCAAGGGGATACCTCACGAACTGAAATCCTAAAAAAACATAAAAAGCTCATAGACCAAGGTAAAACCAGCGTTCTTTTTGGAACGGGTAGCTTTTCTGAAGGTCTTGATCTGCCTGGCGAGCTGCTTGAAAACCTTGTTATTACCAAGATCCCTTTTGGTGTTCCTACCTCTCCTGTAGAGCGGGCACATTCAGAATATATTGAATCTCGTGGCGGTAATCCTTTTATGCAGATTACTGTTCCAGAAGCGAGTAAAAAGCTTATTCAATCTGTGGGTAGATTGCTGCGTAAAGAACGAGATTCTGGTAAAGTCACGATCCTTGATAGACGCATAGTCACGAAGCGATACGGAAAGTCCCTACTCGATTCGCTACCGCCTTTTAAAAGAACAATAAAATACTAATTTTCCTACCCTCGTGGTAGTTATGGGCCTGCCATCGCTAGGCCCTTGCATTCACAACCCAGCATGACTAATCCCTCGATTCTTCATGTGGCTGCCCGAACGGCCGATAACGAGAACACTAGCTATTTATGGAAATGATTGAGCCAACCATGTTGGTCATACTTGCCTTGGTTGCATTTGCTGCAGGCTTTATTGATGCTGTCGCCGGTGGCGGAGGGATGTTAACTGTACCAGCTTTGCTATCGCTTGGTTTACCGCCACACATTGCACTCGGCACTAATAAGCTGGCCGCAACATTCGCCTCATCAACAGCCGCTTTTACTTACTATCGCAAGAAGCTGTTCAAACCTGAATGTTGGGTCAATGCTTTCATATCTACTTTAATAGGTGCAACAATCGGCACCCTGACTGTTGATGCCATAAGCACAGAGTGGTTAGAGAAGGTATTACCGCTAGTCATTCTTGCAGCAGCGGTCTATACCATTTTTCACAAAACTCCAGATGTGAGCCATAATGTGTCTCCTAAACCGTGCCCAGTACTTAAGAGAAAGCAAAAGTACCAAGGATTCATTCTCGGCTTTTATGATGGTGTTGCTGGTCCAGGAACCGGTGCTTTTTGGACTGTGAGCTCGATGGCGCTTTATCGTCTCAATATCTTACTTGCTTCTGGTCTATCTAAAGCCATGAACTTTACCAGTAACTTTACGTCTTTGGTGACCTTCGCGATTCTCGGTCATATTGATTGGGTTCTTGGTTTAACCATGGGGCTTTGTTTGATGGCTGGTGCATTTGTTGGGGCACATTCTGCTATTCGTTTCGGTGCTACATTTATACGACCTGTTTTTGTTACTGTTGTAAGCGTACTTGCGATTAAGCTGGCTTACGAAGCTTGGTTTGTAACCTTATAGCCCAGTCGCCCAAGGTAAGTAAAATGAATCATTTCTCTAAATTAAAAAGCGTCATTGATACCTTAATTGGCCATTGCTCGCAGGTTGATAAATCTCGAGGGGCTTATCATCAAGCCTTGTTTGATAGAACCTTGTTTAAGTGCAGCTCTTCTATTTTACTGCCCTACGCACTCGAAGCTCAGACAACGTACCGCACCATATTGCAAGAGCAGGCCAATAATCAGCTCACTGCATCTCGCGCGACTTACCTGACAGAAAAACTCACTAATCAGATAGCTGCAATCCAAAGAGAACTAGCCAATCATGATTTAAGGTTAGATCGGAAAAGTAAGTCAGGGAAAAACCTTAACGACCTATATAACGAACTCGCTCAGCATCAAGATTGGCAAAAACGATTGGTCGATTTAGTACGAATACGCAAGTTAGCGTTTGAATCTGCGCCTCGCCACAGTAAGAAAAAAGCGGATGAGGCTTGGCAATTAGCAAAAGAACGATTAGAACGCTGCGAAGAGTCAATGAAAAATATTGAGAGACTGATTAACTTAGAGAACCCCAAGCGAAATGAACACTGATAACCCATCATCACCACTGGATAATGCCCCAGAAGAAGTTAAGTTAGCTGTCGACCTGATCTATCTGCTCGAAAGCAACGAAATCGACCCAAAGGTTGCGTTAGAAGCAATTAAGATTGTCCAACAAGATTTACAAGCCAAACTAGCATCTAGCATCTAGCATTTAGCATTTAGCATTTAGCATTTAGCATTTAGCATAAAAACATACAGGATTCACATGTACCAACTTAGCTTTTCTATGCCCGAGTTTCTTGAAAACTACTGGCATAAAAAACCAACCATCTTGAAAGGTGGCTTCCAAAATTTCATCGACCCAATTTCGCCGGAAGAACTTGCTGGTTTATCGATGGAAGAAGAAGTGGATTCTCGCTTTGTCTCTAACCTCAACAACCAATGGACTGCAGAACATGGTCCATTCTCAGAAGAGAAGTTTGGCGAACTCACTGAAACACATTGGCAATTGATCGTTCAAGCGGCTAACCACTGGCATCAGGGTGCCAATCAGCTGACTGAAGCGTTCCAAGCGTTACCAAACTGGTTATTCGACGATCTAATGATCTGCTATTCAGCACCAGAAGGTGGCGTAGGCCCCCATATTGATCAATACGATGTATTCATCATTCAAGGCCAAGGTAAACGCCAGTGGAAAGTCGGCGCAAAAGATATTGGCCAATACAAAGAGACCGTTCAAGCTTCTGCACTTCGTCAAATCAAAGGTTTTGACCCGATCATTGATGAAACTTTAGAGCCAGGCGATATCCTTTATATCCCACCAGGTTTCCCGCATGAAGGGAACACTTTAGAGCCGTCAATGAGCTACTCTATTGGCTACCGCTCCCCTAAAGAACAAGAGCTGATCAGCAACTTTGCCGACTTTGTACTTGCTCATGATATGGGTGATGTTCACCTGCATGATCCAGAGTTCAAAACGCAAGAAGGCTACGGCAAAATTCGTTCATCGGATTTAAGCAATCTCACTGACATGTTGAAATCTGCACTAGAGCAACCTGAAACCATCAGTGAATTCATGGGGTGTCTGCTAAGCCAATCACGCCACCAGCTAGATATCGTCGCTCCTGATCCATTATGGACAGAAGAAGAGATCGCCCAACACTTAGAGTCAGAAGGCGAGATCTGTCGAGTATCGGGGTTAAAGGCGCTATACCATGAGAATGAAAGCAACACAGCTTACATCAATGGAGAAGTCGTTAAAGTTGAACAGGCTGATTCTTCGCTACTAAACGTACTGTGTGATGATTCGGTAATTAACTCAACAACTAATCTTTCTCCTTCAGGTGTAACCGTCGTGACGGAATTGGTGAATAAAGGTTACTGGTTTATCGAAGACTAACTTCGTTAATCGGTTTCGCGGATATCGCCAAGCCCTAGAGCGTTAGAACCCAAGAAAAATAAAAGGGACAAATGAAATTTTCATTTGTCCCTTTTTCTATTCAATTGTTAACTAAGCTTAAAAGCTATACAGTGAACAACTAGACTAAACCTTGAACTGATTAACCAATTTCTGCTGCTGTTGGGACAGTTGGTCAATTTCGCTACCCACTTGTTCAGAAGCTGCGGCTTGATCCAAGATCTTCGCACTCAAATCACGGATATTAACGACACTTTGGTTCACTTCACCGGAAACCGATTGTTGCTCTTCTGCCGCTCTCACGATCTGGTTGTTCATATCACTGATCGCTTCTATAGAAGTAAAGATCGAACCCAGATCTTCGACCGCTTTTTGAACATGTAATGCCGTGTCGTTAGCGAGAATATTACCTTCTTGTATCGCTTCAACGACATCTTGAGTGCCCGCGTGGACTTTGTCGATCACCGCTCTGATTTCACCAACCGATGACTGTGTGCGGCTTGCGAGATTTCTTACCTCATCAGCAACGACGGCAAAACCTCGACCTTGCTCACCTGCACGAGCCGCTTCAATCGCGGCATTCAATGCCAGTAAGTTGGTTTGCTCAGAGATCCCTTCAATCACACTTAAGATCTCAGTGATGTTACCGTTATTTTTAGCCAACTCTTCAACAATAGGCACGGCGCTCGACATACGATCCACCAGCTTTCTCATTTCACCGGCAGAAAGTTCGATAACCTGTTGGCCTTGCTGAGCAGAACGATTCGCTTCACAAGCGGCATCAACGGCTATTTCAGCATTTTGTACCACTAAGCCCGAAGTCTGAGTCATCTCTTCTGCCGCGGTCGCCACAAGATCCACTTCTTTAAACTGAGACTCACTACTTTCACGAGTACTTGATGCCGAGGCCTTCGCTTGGCTTGTCGTGCTCGCCACTTGCTCAGTGGTCTGAATCACCTCTTTAATCGTGTGCTGAAGCTTGTCTAAGAACAGGTTAAACCCTTGTGATAACTGACCAATTTCGTCTTGAGATTTCACTTCCAAACGCTGAGTCAAATCACCTTCACCAGAAGCAATATCATTGAGCCTTTCAACTACCTGTCGGATAGGCTTAACAATAGACAATGAAGAAAACGCGATAATAGCTAAACCAAAAAGAATAAAGATGACGCCTGCAATCACTTCCGTTTGGATGCCTTCGCTTACTTTAGTACTAATGATTGAATCCAATCGGTTAGCATCGGCAACCACGCTCTCACGCGGGATCTCAAACAGCACGCCCCAAGTTTGGTTTGCCGCGGTAACAGGAGCAAATGCGAGTAACCACTCACCATTCTCACTCCATTGAGTCGTCACTTCGCCACCGAAGATAAAGTCGGTCATTAAATCACTGTTGGTATTGTCACTTTGAAAGACCGAGCCGACGGCAATACTTGAGTCATCTGAAGCAATAACCGAACCGTCTAGGCTGACAACATAAACGGCACCAGCGCCATCAAATAAGCTTTGATCTGATTGCGTGACCACACTGGTCAAGCCATCTAGCCTTAGGTCAATACCTAAGAAGCCAATCGCCACATCATCAACGATGATAGGCACCGAAATCGAAGACGTAAGCAGTTCTTGACCACCGCTACTCACAACTCTTGGCGTACTAATACACGTTTGTCCAGATGACAAAGGACAGAAAAAGCGTTCGCTATTGCTGTTATCACTCAATGTTGATTCTGATAACACGTTTGGAAGAACATTCTCACCATTATCTGCGACCTTCCAATAAGGAGCAAAACGCCCTCTTTCATTCGAGCCGACATAATCCGCATCGACATAATTCGCATCTTCAGCATCAAGTAAATCGGGCTTGAAGACTAGGTAAGCCCCTTGAATAGAATCAAAGTTCAAAACGGAACGACGAACCATTTCATCTAACGCAGTACGAAGCTCTTCACTTGGGGTAAAGTTTTCGTCTGCGTTGTTCTTTAGAAACTGAGCACTAGAAGCCAACATTTCTGCTCGATAAATAGCTTCATCGACATAACGTTGAGTTTCCTGAGCATTAAGCTGAGAAACGGATGCCAACAACTGTTGAGTTTTGTTAATCACTGATTCTGAGCTTTGAGATTTTATGACCTGTTGATTGCTCGTCGCGTTGTAGATCGAGAAACCAATGAGAGACAGTGACGTAATGATTAAACAACAACCTGCTAAGAGGGTTATTTTCCACTGTACTGATAGAGAGCGCATTTAATATCCTTATTTAAGCCAAAAGACTTCCATAACCGTAACCATCACATTAGTAACAAACTGCTATGCACAATGTGAATGAGTTAGACGAATAGCTTAGCGGATAATTACAGCACAAATTACGTGCATATAAAACGAAAGTTTATAGAAATGTTAATAAATCGTGTATTTTGTCTGTTATTGCTTTGATTTCAAGAGCTTTCAGCTTGTCAGACTTAGGCTTCTTTGTGCCTAAGCTTCCGGTCATGAATAACGCAAATTGCTTCAGAGCAGTTGCAACATTTCAAGGAAGCCTATGACTCCTTTTTATTTTATAACCTCAATAAATTCGGATTAGTTTTTATAATCCAAGCTATAGAATTTTATCTTGATCAACTTCACACTTTTTGGTTGCTAAGTAGACGCTCAATCTCTAATATCTCGCGCCTAGATTCCCAGGTTACTTTACTTATTTGGCTCTCCTTAATGGAACGCCAAGGCTTTTTACGTCCTAATTTTTGGAGAGATACGCAAATGTCCGCCACGTTTCCATTAGCGAAACTTACCTTTTTAATCGCTATCCTGACTGCCGTGGGTCAAATGACTCAAACGATGTACGTGCCTTCTATCGGTCATATGGCAGGTGAGTTCTTGGTTTCAGCATCTTCGCTTCAAGCTGTGATGGCGTGCTACCTGATCCCTTATGGTCTGTCGCAATTTGCATACGGTCCACTTTCTGATCGCCTAGGTCGCAAACCAATCATCGTCGTCGGTTTGATCATCTACATCATCGGTACTTTGGTGGCATTGTTTGCTCACGAATATGAATGGTTTTTAGCAGGTAGCTTTATACAAGGTTTGGGCATCGGTTGTGGTGGTGCGATGTCTCGTACATTGACTCGCGACTGTTTTGAAGGCGCAGAACTGCACCGCGCAAACAGCTTAATTAGCATGTGTGTGATTTTCTCACCATTGATGGCTCCTGTATTAGGTGGGTACTTAACAGAAGCTTTCGGTTGGCGTTCTAGCTACTTGTTCCTTGCGCTGTTTGGTATCGCAGTGGTGATCACCATGATGACGAGCATGATGGAAACTCTGCCAAAAGAACGACGCAAACATGAATCGGTTGCCAACAGCTACAAATTCGTTCTATCTGACAAACGTTTCCAAGGTTTCTTATTGGTATTGGTCGCAACATTTGCAGGTGTAGCGGTATTTGAAGCTGCGGCAGGTGTATTGCTTGGCGGTGTACTTGGCTTGCCTGCAACCACAGTAAGCTTGTTGTTTGTATTACCCATTCCAGGTTACTTAGTCGGTGCTGGCCTATCCAGTTACATCGCACAACGTAGCAGTGAGCGCCGCGCTCTGAATGTTGGACTAGTTGCTATCTTGGTAGGGTCTACCGTGGTGTTGATACCAGGTCTATTTGGTCAAACAACAGCATTAACTTTGATTGGCGGTGCTACGATTTACTTTTTGGGCGCTGGTATCTTATTCCCGGCGGCAACAACAGGGGCGCTTTCGCCATTCCCGTACCACGCAGGTACTGGAGGTGCGATTTTGGGTGGTATGCAAAACCTAGGTGCTGGCATCGCAACACTACTGGCCTCGTTCTTCCCAGCTCAAGACCAACTGCCGCTCGGTTGCTTGATGATTGCAATGTCATTCATCGCCATGCTTGGTTTACGTTGGGTTAATCGTAAACCTGACCATTCAAACGAAATACCATTGGCTATCTAAAGTAAACTCTACCTCAGCTCAAACAACGAAGAGGGACAGACTGAAAAGTGTGTCCCTTTTTCATTGCACGTTTTCCCCCAGCTCACATCTACCATCGATTCCATTAAACATTACTTTGATTTATTGAAAACAATAACAGACACTTACGCTGAAAGTACCAATCCAGAATCCAATTATAAATAACATCACTTGAAGAAAACTAACCACTAAAGGATGCTGGCATTAAAACGAGTAAGGTACACAATAGGATATACAGATGCGTTTCGCTTTAACCACATTAGCCGTATCGGCCGCACTTGTCGCCGGATGCAGCAATCAAGGAATAACAACCATGGACCACAACTCTCCATCGCAACTCATCGCACATCAAACCCAAGCTCCCGTAGCTAAGAAAGTCCCTCATGCAATGACGATTCATGGTGATACCCGAATCGATGATTATTACTGGATGCGTGATGATGAGCGCCAAGACCCAGAGATCTTGCAGCATCTTGAGCAAGAAAACCAGTACGCAGAGGCCGTGCTGAAACACACTGAAGCATCACAAGAACAGTTATTTGAAGAGATCAAAGGCCGAATCGCAAAAGACGACCATTCGGTTCCAGTTCGCAAAGGCAGCTACTATTACTCGAATGAAGTCACAGGTGACAACGAATACCCAGTTCACTTGCGTGAAAATGACTTTTTAGGTACAGACAAGCAAGTCATCTTAGATATTAACGAACTAGCAAAAGACCATGAATTTTTCAGTATTGGTGGCTTAACGATCAGCCCAAGCGAAAACTTGTTGGCCTATGGCGAAGACACGCTGAGCCGCCGTATTTACACCATCAAGATTAAAGACCTCACGACAGGTGAATACCTAACAGATGAAATTGAAGGGGCTTCGAGCGCGATTGCATGGCAAAACGACAACCAAGCCTTTTACTACATCAAAAAAGATCCACAAACATTACTTGGTTATCAAGTTTACCGTCACGTTTTGGGCACACCTCAGACAAGCGATGAGTTAATCTACGAAGAAACCGACAGCGCTTACTACACCTCTTTGAGCAAAAGCAAAGATGGTGAACAGGTCTACATTTGGCACTCGAGTACAGAAACTAGCGGTGTTTCAGTCATAGATGCCAACAATCCAAACGCTAAAGCTGAAGCTTTCTACCCACGAGAAACGGGTATCGAGTACAGCATCGCTAAGCTAGGTGATTGGTACTACATCTACACCAACTACCAAGCAGTCAACTTCCGTTTAATGAAAGTCACTGCTGAAGAGATGCATGACCGCTCTAAATGGGTCGATATCATTCCTGCTGACGAGAATACTCAGCTTGTTGACTTCGAGCTGTTTGATGACCATCTGGTTTACGAGCAACGTGCGAATGGCTTGTCTACTGTGAAAGTTCGTCAACTCTCAACAGGGAAAGAGTTCCCACTTGAATTTAACGACACTGCTTTTGCTGCTTACTTAACAAGTAACTATGAATTAGATAACTCAAAAGTTCGCGTCTATTACAGCAGCTTAACCACACCAGGTACTTACTATGATTTCGACCTAAGTTCAGGAGAATCCGAAGTCATGAAACAAACACCTGTATTGGGTGATTTCGAAGCGGATAACTACCAATCAGAGCGAATTATGGTAACGGCTCGCGATGGTAAGCAAGTACCTGTCTCTCTGGTTTATCGTAAAGACTTATTCAAGAAAGACGGCACTAACCCAATCTACCAATACGGCTATGGCTCTTACGGCCACACTATCGAACCAACCTTTGGCTCGGCTCGTCTCAGCTTACTTGATCGCGGATTCGTCTATGCGATCGCACATATTCGAGGTTCAGAGATGCTTGGTCGCCCTTGGTATGAGGGCGGCAAAAAGCTAACCAAGCAAAACACGTTCAACGACTTTATCGATGTGACCAAAGGGCTGGTTGAAGAAGGCTACGGCGCACAAGATAAAGTGTTCGCCGTTGGTGGTTCTGCTGGCGGTCTATTGATGGGCGCAATCATCAACCAAGCACCAGAACTGTACCGTGGCATCGGAGCACATGTTCCGTTTGTAGACGTTGTCACAACCATGCTTGACGAATCGATTCCTCTCACCACCAACGAGTATGATGAATGGGGCAACCCGAACGATAAAACCTATTACGATTACATGCTAGGTTACTCACCATATGACAATGTGAAGGATCAAAGCTACCCGAACATCTTGGTAACAACAGGCCTGCATGACTCACAAGTACAATACTTTGAACCCATGAAGTGGGTTGCGAAGCTGCGTGAAATGAAAACAGACAACAACGTGCTGCTGTTCAAAACCGATATGGAAGCCGGTCACGGTGGGGCTTCCGGTCGATTTAAGCGATTAAAAGAAGACGCACTTGAATACGCGTTCTTTTTAGACTTGCTAAAGACTCAGTAGATTCTGCGCAAAAGTGAGTATTCACACCATTTTGTCGCCATTTAGGGGCGACAAAATGGCGACAGAAATTATTAAGCATGCTTAAATACTATTAATCATGAAACCCACCAAATCAGCAAGCCCTTGAAAAGCAAGCAATCACAAGGGTTTACGAGAGGTATAAAAACAAATGAAAGTAATTAGCTTCAACATCAATGGCCTTAGAGCCCGCCTTCATCAGCTTCAGGCTATTATCGATAAGCACCAACCTGATGTGATTGGTCTACAAGAGATCAAAGTGCACGATGAAGCCTTCCCACTAGCCGATGTTGAAGCTATGGGTTACAAGGTCTACTTCCACGGTCAAAAGGCTCACTACGGTGTGGCTATGCTTTGTAAGCAAGAGCCAATTTCGGTACAAAAAGGCTTTCCTACAGACAATGAAGACCATCAAAAGCGTATGATCATGGCGACGTTTGAAGATGAAAACGGTGAGAAGGTCACTGTGCTAAATGGTTACTTCCCTCAAGGCGACAACATTAAGCATGAAACCAAATACCCGTACAAGCGCCAGTTCTACAAAGACTTAATGACGTACCTGAACGATTACCACAACAAAGATGAACAAGTGATCGTAATGGGCGACATTAATATCAGCCCTACCGATATTGATATCGGCATTGGTGAACCTAATGCGAAACGTTGGTTGAAAACCGGTAAATGTTCTTTCCAACCAGAAGAACGCGAATGGTTGAAAACATTGATGGATTGGGGCTTTGTGGACAGCTTCCGTTTACTACACCCTGAAGTGAACGATCAATACTCATGGTTTGATTACCGCTCAAAAGGCTTCGTGGACAACCGCGGCCTGCGCATTGATGTGGTACTTGCGACTCAGAAGCTTGCTGACAAGTGTACTGAAGCGGGCATCGACTACGAACTACGCGGCATCGAAAAACCGTCAGATCACGCGCCAATTTGGTCGACGTTTAAGTAGTTACTTTTAGGTAACAGAACTTAGCCATATCAAGTAGCTGGTAAATCGTGTTCACTAGGCTAACCAGAAGCGAATAACGAAAGAGAGGAGTTAATATCTCCTCTCTTTTTTCTTCGTGACTCTATCTGCCATATACCTAATTAAGCGGCCAAGCGGTCGTGCCGTCAACATCTAACGGCGTCTTAGCAAATTCATCTAAGCAATAGCCTTGATTAGACGATGCAAAATATGTCAAAGGCATGTTACTTAGACTAAGAGCTGTGACTTGTTGCTTCGCTTTATCACTGAAACTGAATCCCCACATATCTAAGTATTGCTTCATATCCCTTTCTGCTACGTAGCTTAATGCGATAAGCAACCAGTCATTGTTGGTGATGCCTTCGGCTTCTTGTTTGGTGTAATCAGAAAAACCAATCGAGCCTTTACCGTTGTTCCAAAGAGTATCACTGGCTTTCAAGCGATTAAACTCGCGTTCAATCAAGTGTAAGCGCCCTAGTAAATGCCAACCTGAATTCAATACACCTTGCTGCTCAGTCAACATCATCATTTGAATGAACATACGAGCCCCCCAACTCCAACCCGTTTGATTTTGAGCCGCCATAAAAGCGTTTGGATCTGGCTGAGTTCGGCTCTGCTGTAAAAGTTGATACTGCCCTTTAAAGTCTAGGCTTTGGCAAGACGATACCTTTGTCGTGTCTTTGTAATACTTTGATTTACTAAAATACGAATAATAGTTGGTTGTTGAGTGGCCTTCCCATCCAGCGAATCTAAAACGTCCTCTTTCCAGTCCATGACCAAGCTCGTGCAAATCACCATGCCCTAGAGGATGAAAAGACCAATAAGCATCGTAAGGGTTTCCTGAACAGCCGTAACCACAGTTCGCTTGATCGGCATTCATGTGCTTCACGACATCAATGTTCGCGATTTCCCAGCCCTTTGCCTCACCGTATTGATGTACTTCAGTAATTTCATCAATCCCAGGACCTCTAAAACCTGCAAGCGCATGAGGAAAGTTATGTACATAACGCTCAGTGGCGAGTGCCATATCATGCGGCTGCGCCCAATCTGAGGCACCGATAGACTCTTTCATCTTGTCTAGTTTAGAGTGAACTTCAAATCCGGGAGTCACCAACTCAGCCCAATCAAACTTTCCTTCTTCAAGCTGCGCGACAAAGCTATCGTTGTCCGCTTTACTTCGCCAAACAGGGTGTTGGGCAACATTTTCAAAACGGAGCTCTACATCGATATCGTTGGTATCAAAATGAACTTGTAATGTCCCGCCATAGGCAGAGGTCAGGTATATCGTTTCTCCATGTTTTACGGGGTAAGTTACCGAAGTCAAAAACTTCGGCCTTGCATAGCCGTCTTTACCCGAAAACTCATGAGTCGCACCACTACGTAGTGTGTTAAGGGCAATCGACGTTGCCACTTTGTTATTATCTAATCGCGTCACTTTGATCGTCTTACCCGGTAAGGCGTATACACCCGCCGCACGGAAGTTTCTCTTTGACTCTAAAGTAATATTCTTGCTGATGAGAGGGACATTCTTAAAGTTCTTGGTGCTGAAGTTCCCTAAACTCGGCTGTGCTGCATTATGTTGTCGAGTGTTGTATGTCGCGTAATCACTGTAATACGATCGAAGAAAGTCGATTCTATCTGTTACGTCTTTACCCATTGGGTACTTAACGTCTTGTCGGTAGCGATCAGCAAGTAGCAGTAACAGCTTTTCATATTCGTAGTTCTTGGATGCAAAGAGATCAATTTTTTTGCTATCAAGCGTCGTTAGGTGTGAACGAATACTGTTCGCTGCCTTATAGAACTCTTCATCCATGTTGGACTCATCTGGGCAAGATTTGTCATCACATAAATTTAAGTCAACAGTGAAACTATCGAGTTTCAGGCGCTGTAAAAGTGCTTGTTGTTTGACGATATTATCTGGCATACGATCAATCAGTTGCGTTGAATCCCAATTTGACAGCCCTAGCCTGCGCCAATAGTTATCACCAACATACGTCATATGCATTTCTGCAAATAGTGCGTTGCCTAAGTCCGTCATACCGCCATCAAGATGCAAGTACAGTACGGGAATCTTTTTGTTGAACGCCAAACGTAACCCCGTCATTACATCGTTAATTTCGTCACCATCATTTAACTTTTGAGACAAAATCAATAAATCAGGGTTGTTCGTTTCAATACATTGGCTTAATTTTCTGCCGTCACAGGCGTTCTCATCATTGATAACCATCGAAGGATTGATGTTGCTCGTTAGCCAGTTTCGCGTTGCTTTGTCATCAGGAAAATAATAAGACTGATCCATCTGAGCCAAGACAACATTCTTAGGTGAACTTGTGCCAGATGCCCAACCCACCAAGTTTTTCAACCACACTTCCATTTCTGCGTTGACTGAATCCGTTGAACGTTGCTTAGTTCGAAATGGGTTACTTGCTAACGCAGCGTAACGACTACCGCTCGATGTATAACCTGCAATACCAATCGCAAGCTCTTGGTCAGTATATCCACTCTGCATCGCTTTATTGGTTTTCAGGATGACATCGTTGAAGCCGTAAGTTGGGAAGATGATCGCGGCATCGTGTGTTGGATCCCAATGAAGATTGCGCAGCGGCGTGCCGTCTGAATTTTTAGACAGAGACTGTTTAATTTGACTGTAATCAGATTTGTATTGAGCAACGAGCGTTTGGCTGGCGTCAATAAACTCATTGGCATTAGATACAAGGGATGCATCTCCGGATTCAAGCGCTTTTTGTACCGCCGTTTTACTCGGAGGTTGAGCTGAATCACTAGAACCACCACATGCAGAAAGTAGTAGAGACGACGGCAGAATTAGACACAAAGATAAGATGTTTTTTTTCATTGTTATACGACACTCAAAAAAATTGGAGCAAGTGTATCTATGGGTTTAATGAAGTCAATTGATTCGACTAATGGGTTCGTAATTTATGGAGTGAACTTAACAAATACCACTTAAACTTATTAGAACCCGAACAATTGAATTGAAATTAAAAACGGCGCTACAAGAGTAATGCCGATCAGTTAAAGCCAAAGTGATCGGTTGAAGGATCCTTCCGAGCT
>NZ_JBGOOI010000069.1:0-22723 GCF_041439605.1 Vibrio sp. 1F169
ACAGCTCGGAAGGATCCTTCAACCGATCACTTTGGCTTTAACTGATCGGCATTAGAGCCTTGTGCTCCCTTTTTCTTTTTAATACTTTTCTACTTTTAGTACATTTTGGGTTCTGTATTCGGCCTGAAAGGCACGACATTTTCAGGTTTAGGTTCTTCAAAACTACAGCGACCTTCGAGTGCATCTTGGAATTTACAGACCTGACAACGAAGCTCCTGCATGAGCACGACATTAACATGATGTGGATTTTTACAGCGACCGACCACCAAATCGATGTGACTTTGCTGAGCGCGTAGCCTGTCTTGCATAGTTTCTGAGGCCGAACAAATCATCTGTTCGCACATCTCATGTTTGAATTGATTGAATGCTTTCGGATCGCTTTTGGCGAGTTGGACCAGTTCATCAAAGGGGGGCAGTTTTTGATTTGGCTGTGGCTGTGCCATGATTCCTTCCTTAGCATTAAGCGTGTTTCATATGCTTTAAGCTTAAGAAATAAATTTGTACAAATTTTAATCTATTCTCATTTTCTCAATATTGAGACGGAATCGGTGGGTTGGGACTAGCCCTTAGCGCTTGGTATTACGATAAAAGCGTGGGCGTTAAGGTGTAAGTACAGCGTCTCTCGCCGGAAATAATGTGTTCAGTGCGGCTTACATGACACTCATTTTTGAGCAGTTCAGTGAAAACATTGAGCTCAGATTGGCATAGGCTAGGGCAACGAGTTGCTGCTTTGCAGATGGGGCAGTGGTTCTCAATTAAGATGTAGTGCTCATCATGCTCTTGAAGTTCAGCCATGTAGCCTTCGTCTTCACGAAGCTGTGTGAGTTTTTCAAGCTTACTCATGAGCGAATCACAGCCAGACAGTGCAGATTGATACTGCTTCAGAGTGTGTTGTTCTCGCTCGGCAGCAACCTTAGCCAACCCCTCTTTACCGAATAGATTTTCTACGGCATCAATTACTTGAATAGTGAGTTCACCGTGTCGGTCTGAAAACTGGCTATGGCCTTGTTGAGTCAGGGACCAGTGGCGAGTCGGGCGACCCACTTTTACTTTCACATCATGAAACGCAAGAATACCGTCATCTTCCAGGCTTTGCAGATGTTGCCTTGCACCCATTGTCGTCATGCCAAACTCTTCTGACAGTTGTTTCGCGGTTACCGCGCCTTGACGCTTAATGGTCTGTAAGATTTTGTCGCTTGTTTTCATACTATCCCTACCTCATCAACCTTACTATTATGAGGCAAGGTGTTTATAAAGCAAACCATTTACTATATTGATGGGGATTTACTATATAGACAGCGTTTTACTCTAGCGACAGCAAATGGTGAGATTTTGGTGCACTAATAAAACAAAAGGCTGATACTTGGTATCAGCCTTGGAACGTTTCTGTTAGAGCTAGTTTAGGTCTACAGGATGTGACCGATTACTTCTGGGTCTTTACGCTCTAGGTAGTGGATAGATTTGATGCGGCGAATCGTACGACAGCGGCCACGGATAAGCAGAGTTTCTGTGGTTGCGATATTGCCTGTGCGAGTGATGCCCTCTAGAAGATCACCCTTAGTAATACCTGTTGCCGAGAACACAACATTATCGCTGCGTGCCATGTCTTCCATTTTCAAGACGATGCCTGCCGTTACGCCCATTTCTGCACAACGCTCTAGTTCAAGCCCACCGTGCTTGCGGTTCTCTTCTGTATCGCCTTTTACTTCATGACGAGGAAGCAGACGTGCGTGCATGTCGCCGTCGAGTGCGCGAATAACAGCAGCAGAAACGACACCTTCAGGCGCGCCGCCGATGCAGTACATTACGTCTACTTCGCTGTCTGGCATACACGTTAGGATAGAAGCAGCAACATCACCATCTGGCACTGCGAATACACGAACGCCCATCGCCTGCATGTCGGCAATCACTTGATCATGACGTGGTTTAGCAAGAGTGGTTACTACTAGTGTATCGAGTGTTTTACCTAGTGCTTTCGCAATGTTTTCTAGGTTTTCTGTTAGTGGCAGCTCTAGGTCAATCACGCCTTTAGCGCCAGGGCCAACAACCAATTTTTCCATGTACATGTCAGGCGCTTTAAGGAAGCTGCCTTTTTCGCCTGCAGCCAATACCGCCAATGCATTTGATTGACCCATAGCTGTCATGCGTGTCCCTTCAATTGGGTCTACGGCAATATCGACAGCATCGCCGCCCACACCGACGTTTTCACCGATATATAGCATAGGTGCATCATCGATTTCACCTTCGCCGATAACAATCTCACCGCTAATTTCGGTTTTGTTTAGTAGGCTACGCATTACTTCTACAGCAGCGCCATCTGCAGCGTTTTTATCGCCACGACCAAGCCACTTGTAACCAGCTAGTGCTGCACCTTCTGTGACACGAGAGAATGACATTGCTAAATCGCGTTTCATGCGGACTCCAAAATTATCAAAGGCGGGAATAGAAATTTCGCGGCGAATTTTACCATATCCCAAAGGGAACGTTTGCTTTTTTGTTTTTTGGGGATTGCTCTCGATCAATTCGCAGTGGAAAACAGTTATTATTCATCAAAATAATCGGTTTGCCCTTGTGGCGGTAATCACTCACGTCAATATTCGGTAAAAAGCGCTGTTTTTTTCATCGAATGGCGCAAAATATCGAATATATTGAGTGTTTATCCTTGCTCTGCTGAGTAGAATGGGGAAATAAGTGGAGTGAACCTTCACCATCAAACGGATAACTTAAAGGTAGGCCAGAATGTCTTTTGAAGTACTAGAGCAGCTAGAAGCAAAAATTCAAACAGCAGTAGATACAATTGCACTTCTTCAAATGGAAGTGGAAGAGCTTAAAGAAGAGAAACAAGCACTAGCAACAGAAGCTGGTGAGCTTAAAGCAAGCCGTCACGAGCTAGAGCAAAAAACTCAGCAAATGCAGGAAGAGCATTCAGCATGGCAAGATCGCATCCGTAACCTTCTTGGTAAAATGGATGACGTAGAGTAATCGACTCTTCAGATTTAAAAAAACGCCCGCTACTCAGTAGCGGGCGTTTTCGTTTGTATTCTTATGCTTTGTGTTCTTTGGCTTGTTTTATTATTTGAAGCTGAGTGAGTTACTCGGCCTCTTCTTCTTCAACATCCAGATCGAGTTCTATATCCAAAGGCTCTGCCGAAAGAATAATGCCAGTGTTGTCTGCATAGAGGTAATCTTCCGGTAAGAAGGTCACGCTGCCAAAGTTCACAGGTACATCCAATTCGCCGACACCTTCTTGGCTTGCACCCACAGGAATAGAGGCTAAAGCCTGAATACCAAGATTCATGTCTTCTAACTCATCGACTTCGCGTACGCAGCCGTAAACCACAATACCTTCCCACTCATTGTCTTCAGCAAGTAGGGCAATCTCAGCATCGATCAGCGCTTTACGTAGTGAGCCGCCACCATCGATTAACAACACACGCCCCAAACCATCTTGTTCTAATACGGAGCGAATTAAAGCATTGTCTTCAAAACACTTTAATGTCGTGATCTGTCCTGCGAAGGATGCACGTCCACCGAAGTTGCTGAACATTGGCTCCACGACATCAACTTGATCCAAATATATGTCGCACAGTGCTGAAGTGTTGTATTCCATTAGTATACCTTTTGAACAATGAGCTTACTTTGAGTATATCGGTGCTTGATCCCTTTGCAATGATTAGTCTCATTTAACTCAATAGAGTTTGAGCTACGACAACCCCTGCAAACAATAGGTTAGTGACCAGTGAGCATTTCACTATCACTGGCATCATTGGTGCAATCTGCGCTGGTTTTTCGGTTTCCCAAACGGCCTTGCCATGTTTGTAAACAATAACAATGCTTAGTAAAAACGGCAGGCTGATCCAGACCGGTTTTTCTTGAATCAGTAGGTAGATAGCGAAAGAGGCAAGGGCGAGCCCAAGCAGTGCAAAATGATAGTGTTTGGCTTTGCGCTGCCCTAGGCGAACCGCCATGGTGCGTTTGCCACATTCGCTGTCGTTTTCGATATCACGCATGTTGTTGATATTGAGTACCGCAACCGCCATCAAGCCGCAGCCCAATGCCGGAAGGAATAGGCTTGGTTCAACATGGCCAGTGTGTAAGAAATAAGTCCCTGAAACGCCTAACAAACCGAAGAAGATAAATACCGATAAGTCGCCAAGGCCAATATAACCATAAGGTTTATTGCCGACGGTGTAAGCGATGGCTGCAACAATGGCTAATACGCCCAACGCAATGAAAGATAAGATACTCTCAATCGAGGTTAAGGCATGAAAGATAAGAATCAGCCCAGCGAGCATGGTAAATACGATGTTGAGGATGATCGCTTGCTTCATGGTTTTCGCGGTCACCGCGCCAGATTGCATTGCACGTGTTGGCCCTAGACGGTTTTCGTTGTCTGTGCCTTTTACCGCGTCGCCATAGTCATTGGCTAAGTTCGACAGAATCTGTAATAGAGTGGCGGTTAAAAAAGCCAATAGTGCGATTGATAAAGAAAAATGACCGCCAGCGAACGCTAAACTACTTCCTGTAAGAATAGAGACAAGTGCGAGAGGCAGAGTTTTTGGGCGTGCGGCATCAAGCCAAATCAGTAGAGATTGTTTCATCGTAGGTCTAATTCTTTGTAAGTCTTCGTTTCATACTGTGATTTGAGTATACGCCCATTTTTCGGGTAATAAAAAGCCCACTCGAAAGTGGGCCTTGAATTCGCTTATTAGCTGCTATTTCTTTGAGATAGAGCAATAAGTTGGAGTTTGGTGTGCTACAGGATGAAGCGGCTTAGGTCTTCGTCTTCTACGAGCTCGCCAAGCTTAGATATTACGTAAGCTTCATCAATCACCAATTTGCTGCCTGCTCGGTCTGTTGCGTCGAATGAAATCTCATCCATTAGGCGTTCCATGACTGTGTGCAGACGACGCGCACCGATGTTTTCTGTGGTTTCGTTCACACGCCATGCTGCATCAGCAATTTGGTTGATGCCATCTTCAGTGAACTCAATGCCGACATCTTCTGTTTTCATCAGGGCAATGTACTGCTCTGTCAGTGATGCCTTTGGCTCAGTAAGAATACGTTTGAAATCATGTGCTGATAGTGCTTCAAGTTCAACACGGATTGGCAGGCGACCTTGCAATTCAGGGATCAGGTCTGATGGCTTAGCCACTTGGAATGCACCTGAAGTGATAAACAAGATGTGGTCAGTTTTAACCATACCGTGCTTAGTTGATACTGTGCTGCCTTCGATAAGAGGGAGCAGGTCACGTTGAACACCTTCACGAGATACGTCTGGGCCAGAGCTGTCGCCACGCTTACAGATTTTGTCGATCTCATCGATGAATACGATGCCGTTGTTTTCAGCGTTGAAGATCGCGCTCTCTTTTAGCTCTTCCTGGTTCACAAGCTTCGCAGCTTCTTCTTCTGTTAGTGCTTTGAATGCGTCTTTGATTTTCATCTTACGCTTTTTCTTGGTGTCGCCAGCGAGATTTTGGAACATGCCTTGTAGCTGGTTAGTCATCTCTTCCATGCCTGGAGGTGACATGATTTCAACACCCATTTGTGGCGCCGCTACATCAACTTCAATCTCTTTGTCGTCTAGCTTACCTTCACGCAGTTTCTTGCGGAAAATCTGGCGAGTGTTTGAAGAGGTTGTGTCTTCAGTTGATTGCTCGTTCTGACCCCAAGCATCACGCGCTGGTGGTAGAAGGGCATCAAGAATACGTTCTTCAGCTTGTTCTTCAGCGCGGTATTGTACTTTTTCCATCGCTTGTTGATGTGTCATCTTAATCGCAACGTCCGTTAGATCACGGATGATGGTTTCAACTTCTTTACCTACGTAGCCCACTTCAGTGAACTTAGTCGCTTCTACCTTGATGAAAGGCGCATTAGCGAGTTTAGCTAGACGGCGAGCAATTTCAGTTTTACCGACACCGGTTGGGCCGATCATCAGGATGTTTTTTGGTGATACTTCAACACGCAGACTTTCTTCAAGCTGCATACGACGCCAGCGGTTACGAAGGGCGATAGCCACTGAGCGCTTAGCGTTGTCTTGGCCGATAATGTGGCGATTGAGTTCGTGAACAATTTCGCGAGGAGTCATCTCAGACATGGTTTTTCCTTAATTCTTTAATCACTGTTGAATACAACGTTATTGATGGAAGCGGTCGTTACTCTGGCTTTGGCAGTTCAACGGTGCTTTCTAGTTCTTCAATAGTGTGGTGATGGTTGGTGAATACACAGATATCGCCCGCAATGTTCAGCGACTTTTCTGCGATTTCACGCGCATCTAAATCTGTATTTTCTAATAGTGCAGTGGCTGCTGCTTGAGCGAAGTTACCGCCCGAACCGATCGCAATCAGGTCGTTTTCTGGTTGAACGACGTCACCGTTACCTGTGATGATCAATGAAGCAGTTTCATCCGCTACTGCTAGCAGTGCTTCTAATTTACGTAGAGCACGGTCGCTACGCCAATCCTTCGCCAGCTCAACGGCAGCTTTGGTTAGGTGGCCTTGGTGCATTTGCAGCTTGCTTTCAAATTTTTCGAATAGCGTGAAAGCATCTGCCGTACCGCCAGCAAAACCGGCCAGTACTTTGTTGTTGTATAGGCGACGTACTTTACGGGCATTGCCCTTCATTACGGTGTTGCCTAGAGATACTTGTCCATCACCCGCGATGACGACTTTATTATTACGACGTACAGATACAATGGTAGTCACGAGTAGGGCCTCTTAATATTTCTTATCTTTGGGTATAAAAAGTATATGAGGATGGTGCTCGGATAATTCAAGGAAGGTCGAGTGATGTCGCGCAACTTATCGGCGGAAGTTGTAAGGAAATTTGGCTAAAGGGTGTAGATAAAAGAAAACCTCCACAATGGGAGGCTTTCGGTGTTTGGTTTTTCTGCTTCTGCTTCTGCTTCTGCTTCTGCTTCTGCTTCTGCTTCTGCGGCTAAATCTATAACTACTCGGTGTCTTTCCAAATAGCACAAGGTTCGATTTTCGCTCGCTGTAGTTTATGGCGATCTCGCTCTGCATCACGCTTCAATTTATATGGCCCTAGAACCACACGGTACCAGCTACTTCCATCCTTTTTACGGATTGAACTCGAGATACCTTGGAAAGCAATATCCAACTTACGTGCTTCAGCTTGGCTTGAGGTTTTGTACGCGCCACATTGCATTATGTAAGGGATCTTCGAGATCTGTTGCTCTTTGGCTTTTACTTCAATCTCACGACTTGGCAAGGTTTCAACGTAATCCCACTTCTCCTCTGGAGGTGGCGGAATTACTTTTGCTGGTTTCGGCTTAGGCTTTGGTTTGGTTACCACTGGAGTCGGTGCTGGCGGCTCAGGATCATTACTCAATAGGTAAAGGCCGTAACCAAAACCACCGGCAAGGAGGATCGCCAAAAGACCACTACGCCATGGTTTACGGCGAGGGGCTTGTTTCTTGGTCGGTTTTTTTGTGCCACGACCGCGCTTTACATAATCTCTATTAGCCACAAGACAATTCAATAGTTGCTGATTCTGCTCTCATGGTAATCCAGATTGAGCGAGGATAACAGTGCAGAAATGGAAGCGGCACATCAAAATGTGCCGCAGAATTATAAGGATATTTCTTCAGATTAGATTCGAGGCGGCGCTGTACTACCTCGAACGACTAATTTGGCTTCAAGCAGACGCGACCCCGCTTGTACATCGTTGCCTTTAAGTACGTCGAGCATCATCAACATTGCTTGGCGTCCAATCTCATAACGAGGCTGAGAAATAGTGGTTAGCGGTGGATCGCAGTATTGAGCGAATTGGATGTCATCAAAGCCGACAATCGATAGGTCTTGAGGAACGCGTAAGCCTAATTTTTTCGCTTCTTGAATCGCGCCGATGGCCATCGCATCGTTATGACAGAAGATCGCTGTAGGTTGTTCAGGAAGAGCGAGTAATTGACGAACAGCTTGAGCGCCCGCTTCAAAGGTAAAGTCACCGACAGTGCTGTAGGCAGGATTCATTGATACTCCTGCACGACGTAGCGCTTGTTGGTAACCTTGTTGGCGGAATTTACACAGCGTTGCCGATATGGGCCCTGAGATTTGAGCGATACGTTTATGGCCTAACTGAGCTAGGTAGTTCACCGCTTCAAATGCTGAGGTCAGGTTATCGATGTGTACGGTAGGGAGTTCAAGCTCTGGGGCAAACTCACACGCCATCACCATCGGCGGTAAATTTTTTTGTTCAGGCTTACTGACATCAAACGGGTGGT
The DNA here is from genome assembly GCF_041439605.1 of Vibrio sp. 1F169. Classification (NCBI taxonomy): domain Bacteria; kingdom Pseudomonadati; phylum Pseudomonadota; class Gammaproteobacteria; order Vibrionales; family Vibrionaceae; genus Vibrio; species Vibrio sp. 1F169. Next base: position 8,243 of record NZ_JBGOOI010000069.1, read on the forward strand.
CGGTGCCAAGTAGTAGCATGCCGTCAGCTTGTTTGGTGAATACTAAGTTAACAAATGAAGACTCACGCTTCTTCTGTTGGCCGCTATCACCCAGTAAAACGAGGTAGTCATTTTCTACTGCGGCATCTTCGATACCACGAATGATCTCTGCGAAATACGGGTCACAGATATCAGGAACAATAGTGATGATGGTTTTTGATTCGTTGCGACGTAAGTTTCTAGCTAATGTATTGGGTGAGTATCCAGCTTCAAGTACTGCTGTCTCAACTCGCTTACGAGTAGAAACCGAGACTTTTTCAGGGTTCATCAATGCACGTGATACCGTAGCTGTTGAAACGCCTGCTAGCTGGGCAACATCCTTCATTGTCGCCATAAATTAAACCCTCTTTTTAATTCCTTTGCTGCCTAAGTATCTAAGGCATGAATAATAAATATAATCGAATAGATATTGTGAAAGTGTTGCTAACACTTTTTTTATTGCAATATTTTATTCGTTTCACCCATGTAAAGTTACGGCTAGATTAACAAAAATCACATGACTAGTGTGAAGTTGCTCACGAGAAATATGAAATATTTGTGAACAAACTTATCATTAGTTTTAACCCAAGTGGGTTTAGCTCAGATCTTGCGGCTCAATATCGAGTGACCAACGGACTTTTTTCGCAGCGGGTAACATATTGATTGCTGGCTTGGCGCTCATTAATAGCTTTTGCATCAACGAGCGAGTCTGTGTTTGTAAAATAAGCTGCCAGCGCGATTTACCTGCTCGTTTGGCTAGTGGTGCAGGGGTTGGTCCTAGCACCATGCAATATTGGTCAAATAACGGATGCGATTCCAATGTGTGGCGCACTTGACGCAAAAACTCTTCCACTAAGCGAGTGTCATTGGCTTCCGCTCTAAACAAAGTCATGAAGGTATAAGGTGGCAACATCGCTTGTTTACGCTCTGCCAATGCAGTCTGAGCAAAGTGGTTGTAGTTTTTGTGCAGTAATGCCTGTAATAAGCCGTGTTCTGGATGGTGAGTTTGTAAGATAACTTCCCCCGGCTTACTGGCTCGTCCTGCTCGACCGGCGACTTGAGTAAACAATTGGGCCAATCGCTCAGAGGCGCGGAAGTCACTGCTATATAAAGAAGCATCAACGTCCAGCAACGCCACAAGTGTGACATCTGGGAAGTGGTGCCCTTTAGCAAGCATCTGTGTACCAATCAGAATTTGGTATTCACCTTTACGAATCGATTCTAACGCGCTTTCTAAACTGCCTTTGCGGCGAGTGCTGTCTCGGTCAATACGGATGGTTTTGTATTCAGGGAATAGCTGACCAAGTTGGGTTTCAAGTTGCTCTGTACCCACACCCACTGTTACTAAATTCGCTGAACCACAACCTTGGCAATGATGCACGATATGCTGCTGCGAGCCACAGTGGTGGCAGCGCATCTCATTGCTGTATTGATGATAGGTGTAGTAGGCATCACAACGCTTACATTCCGCTGTCCAACCACAATCGTGACACATTAATGCGGGAGAAAACCCACGACGATTGAGGAACAACATCACTTGGTTGCCTGCTTTGAGGTGTCTTTGCATTTCAGCAATCAACGACGCAGACAAGCCACTTTCTAGATATTCACCTTTAACGTCCAACACTTTATTGGTGGTCGGCAGCGCGACACCTGCACGAGAGGTCAGGGTGAGGTAACTGTATTTACCGATCTGAGCGTTGTGCAGCGTTTCAAAGGCCGGAGTCGCCGAGCCTAACACAACCGGAATCTGCGCTTTATGGGCACGCATGATGGCAACATCACGAGCGTGGTAGCGCAGGCTATCTTGCTGCTTATAAGAGGCGTCGTGCTCTTCATCGACAATGATAATGCCCAGATCCGCGAACGGTGTGAACAGAGCTGAACGAGTACCGATCACAATGCCCGCTATTTTATCACGCGCCGATAACCAAGCATTCAGTCGCTCAGAATCGTTTAAACCAGAATGGATAACCTCAACTGGAACATTAAAGCGTCGCTTAAAGCGGTTAATCGTTTGAGGGGTTAGACCGATCTCGGGCACTAACACTAACGCTTGTTTACCTTGGTCGAGAATCGGCTTGATCATATTCAGGTAGACTTCGGTCTTACCTGAGCCAGTTACACCCTCTAGCAAGAAGCAACCAAAGTCGGTTTGACTATTTACTGTCGCTATTGCTATAGCCTGTTCTTCATTGAGTTTTGGCTTATCTTGATCGTTTTCGAGCTCAACTGGCCACGGCTGGCGCTTCGGCTTTTTCTCTACCGATTCAACCCAGCCTTTCTCTTCCAACGTCTTAAGTACCGCGCTGCCCACTTCTTCATCAATGAATTCTTGATGGGGAACAGGGCCGTGCTCAAGCATGTGCATTACTTTGGCTTGTTTGACGGCACGACCAAAGCCTTGCATCAGTTGATCTCTACCTGATGGGGTCAGTTGCCATTCAACAAGCGTCGCGAAATCGGCCGCTTTGCCCTTTCGTAAGGCGCTTGGTAGTGCGTTGGCCAAGGTTTCACCTAGTGGATACTGATAGAACTGGCTGCACCATACCAAGAGTGAGTAGACCGATTCCGGCCAAACGGGTTGGTTGTCTAGTAAGGCTTTAATGGGCTTGAGTTTGTCTAACTCGAATTCAGATTCGTTAACCAGAGCCGTAACAATGCCTGTTAAGGTTTGTCGTCCAAAAGGCACAGAGACTCGACCGCCAATAATCGGAAATAGGTGGCTAGGAATCTTGTAATCGAACTGCTTGTCGAGTGGAACCGGCAGTGCCACACGGGCAATCATTGGACGCATAAAGGGACGGCTTTATCTGAGTTGACGAGAGCGAACAGTCTAATGGATAAGGGCGTTAAATTCGAGGAGCAGTTTAGATGACAGAGCTTACTTGAGGCTTGAATGCTACTGGAGCCAGAAAATAACGCTTAATGGAAGGTTTAAGGACAGTGTTGGTGAAAAATGTATCAAATCAGTTGATCCTACCTCACAGATTCATTACTATACTGCGCCTTAAAGGTATGGCTTTATCGCGGTTTAGTGATACAGCGGTGTCTTTATTTATTTTTTAACTACGTGTGGTGTCCGGCTTAGAATCGGATGGCGACGCGGCCTAATTGAGGTTTTCCCATGAAAGTTGGTATCCACCCAGAATACAAAGCAGTTTCTGCAACTTGTTCTTGCGGCAACACATTTGAGTTCAACTCAACGCTAGCAAAAGAATCAATCCACCTAGACGTATGTGACAAATGTCACCCGTTCTACACTGGTAAGCAACGTATCGTAGATACGGGCGGCCGTGTTGATCGCTTCAACAAGCGTTTCGGTGCTCTTTCTAGCAAGAAGTAATTCTCGCTATTTAGACATAAAAAGGACACTTCGGTGTCCTTTTTTGTTGCCTGAAATTTGAAAAAATACTGAATCGTATTTCATTATTAGCTCATTTAAAGTGGTAGGTTACTGGCGTAAATTTTATTTCATCGCTTACCCCAACACTCCTTCCTCGAAATTCGCTCTAAAGTTGAGCAGGCGACAGTAATTTCAACTGCCCACTGGTCTTATTAGTAGTGAAATCTCGTTTTTTAATGATACAGATGCTTCAACCACCTAGGAACTTTGAAGTACATCCATTAACATGAACAAGATCCCCCAAATAATAATATCCTAGGAACCTACACCTATGTCTGAAGACAGCCGCCAAGATCAATCCCCTCAAGAATTATCGCCTCAAGAACAATTCCGTCAGCAAGCTCTTGATTATCATGAGTTCCCAATTCCAGGCAAAATTGCCGTAGAACTGACGAAGCCTGCAAACTCTGCAGAAGACCTAGCACTGGCATACAGCCCTGGCGTAGCTGAGCCTGTTCGCGAGATCGCACAGAATGTCGATAATGTTTATAAGTACACAGGTAAAGGCAACATGGTTGCAGTTATCTCTAACGGTACTGCAATTCTTGGCTTAGGTAATCTTGGTCCTATTGCTTCTAAACCAGTTATGGAAGGTAAAGCGCTACTGTTTAAGCGTTTTGCTGGTTTAGATTCTATCGATATTGAAGTAAAACACCGCACAATCGATGAGTTCGTTGATACGGTTGCGAATATTGCAGATACATTTGGTGGTATTAACCTAGAAGACATCAAAGCACCAGACTGTTTTGAAATCGAGCGTCGCCTGATTGAGCGTTGTGATGTACCTGTTTTCCATGATGATCAACACGGTACTGCGATTGTAACGGCAGCGGGTATGCTTAACGCGATCGAGCTTCAAGGTAAGAAACTGGAAGAGTGTAAGATCGTTTGTTTAGGTGCTGGCGCAGCAGCGGTTGCTTGTATGGAGCTACTGATTAAGTGTGGCGCTCAGCGTGAGAAGATCTACATGCTTGACCGTAAAGGTGTGATCCACACTCGTCGTGATGACTTGAATGAATATAAAGAGCTGTTCGCAAATAACACGGACAAGCGCACGCTTGAAGATGTTATCGAAGGCGCTGACCTGTTCTTGGGTGTATCGGGTCCGAATCTACTGCCTGCTGAAGCACTCACGCTGATGGCTGATAAGCCAGTTGTGTTTGCATGTTCAAACCCAGATCCAGAGATCAAGCCTGAGCTTGCACACGAAGTTCGTTCTGACCTAATCATGGGTACAGGCCGCAGCGATTACCCTAACCAAGTAAATAACGTACTTTGTTTCCCATTCATTTTCCGTGGTGCACTAGACGTGCGTGCAAGCGAAATCAATGATGAAATGAAGCTGGCGGCGGTTAAAGCGATTCGTGAACTGGCGAAAGAAGAAGTTCCAGCTGAAGTACTAGCAGCTGCGGGCGAGACTGCACTGGAGTTCGGTAAGGGTTACATCATTCCTAAGCCAATGGACCCACGTCTACTTCCTCGCGTAGCACGAGCAGTTGCGGAAGCGGCTGTTGAATCTGGCGTAGCTCGTATCGAGATGCCTGCTAACTATATGGCTTAATAGCTGTTGCTCTATTGAGCCAAAAAGAATAATAAAAAACCGACTCATCTGGAGTCGGTTTTTTTATGTCTATCATTCACAGCGCAATCATAAAAAGCTATGCGCGATGTGATAAATAAGGTTCAGCTAGAGCGAATCAATAATGAAGGCAGTGACTGAGTTGTTTTTATTCTTCGTCAAACGCTTCGAACTCGATACCCATCTCTGTCATCAGCTTTTTCACTTCAGCAGGAATATCGTCTGGGCGGTCTTTACGAAGGTCTTCATCCGTTGGTAGTGGTTGGCCTGTGTACGCATGTAGAAAGGCTTCGCACAGTAGCTCACTGTTTGTTGCATGGCGTAGGTTATTAATCTGGCGGCGAGTACGCTCGTCAGTAAGAACCTTTAACACTTTTAGAGGGATAGAAACTGTAATTTTCTTTACTTGTTCGCTTTTCTTTCCATGCTCAGCATATGGGCTTATGTATTCACCATTCCAGTCGGCCATTGCGTACCTTCATCACTTTAGTTGTTAGAATAAATTAATAGTGGTGATTTTAGCGGGATTTACTGCCATAAGCAAAGACATATAGACGTCTAGAAGTGTTGACGTCTCACGTTTATGAAAGTAAAGTGAATAACATATATCTAACACAGCCGCAAAATGCCGACAAGCAGCTGTGATTCTCAGACGCAAAACTTGTAAGGAAGCACCTATGAGCAGCCGGAAGCCAGCAACCATCGCAGTACGTACTGGTATCGAGTCAGACACGCAACACCATGCCGTTGTCCCACCTATTTATCTTTCGACTAACTATGGGTTTCCCGCTTTTGGTGAAGTGCCAAAGTACGATTACACCCGTTCTGGTAACCCAAACCGCGGTTTACTAGAAACGGCACTGTTTGAGCTTGAATCGGGCAAAGGCGCGGTGGTCACTAACTGTGGTACTTCGGCGCTTAACTTATGGGTTTCTGCTTTCTTAGGTGGCGATGATCTTATTATTGCACCGCATGACTGCTACGGCGGTACTTACCGTCTGTTTAACACTCGCTCGCTAAAAGGTGACTTCAAAGTTCTGTTCGTTGATCAATCGGATCAAGCTGCGCTAGATGCGGCGATCGCGCTTAAGCCAAAGTTGATCTTAATCGAAACCCCATCGAATCCACTGGTTCGTGTGGTTGATATTGCAGAAACTTGCCGCAAAGCGAAAGAGGTTGGTGCTCTGGTTGCTGTCGACAACACGTTTTTGACACCTGTATTCCAAAAGCCTTTAGAGCTGGGTGCGGATTTTGTTATCCACTCAACCACTAAGTACATCAATGGACACTCAGATGTGATTGGTGGCGTTGTGGTCACTAAGACAGAAGAGCACGCTGAAGAGCTAGCCTGGTGGGGCAACTGTATTGGTGCGACCGGTACACCATTTGATAGCTACATGACTTTACGTGGTATTCGTACGCTAGGTGCGCGTATGCGAGTTCACGAAGAAAGCTCACGTGAAATTCTGGCGTCTCTGCAGCAGCAAGATCTCGTTGGCACTATTTATCACCCAAGTCTCCCTGAACATCCAGGTCATGATATTGCGAAGAAACAGCAGTTGGGCTTTGGTTCTATGCTGAGCTTTGAATTTTCGGGATCTTTTGAAGCACTTAAATATTTTGTGGATAAATTAGAGCTATTTTCTTTGGCTGAATCATTGGGCGGTGTTGAAAGCCTGATTTGTCACCCAGCGTCGATGACTCACCGTGCTATGGGCGAAGAAGCCTTAGCAGAAGCGGGTGTTTCTCAACAATTACTGCGCCTTTCTGTTGGCCTTGAAGATGCAGAAGACTTGATTGATGATCTCAAGCAAGCGTTTGAAAAAACACAAGGCTTTATCGCAGAAGGGGAGGTTTAATAATGACAACCTTTCGCCAGCTACATAAATTTGGTGGCAGCAGTTTAGCGAACCCTGAGTGTTACCAACGCGTGGTCAATATTCTTAGAGAATACTCGTCAGCTACTGACTTGGTCGTGGTATCGGCTGCGGGTAAAACAACTAACCGCTTGATTGAGTTTGTTGAAGCGCTCGACAAAGATGGTCGTATTGCGCATGAATGTCTACAAACCCTTCGTCAGTTCCAGCTTGAGCTGATTGAAGCGCTGCTTGAAGGTGAGTCTGCGGCTCAGCTAACGGCCACTATTCAACAAGAATTTACTGCTTTAGGTGAGCTAACTGCTCCTCTAAGCGAATCGCAAAAAGCACAGGTGTTAGGACACGGTGAGGTTTGGTCTTCACGTTTGTTAGCTGCTCTGTTGTGCCAACATGACTTACAAGCAGTTGCTCAAGATGCGCGTGCCTTTTTACGTGCAGAAGCGGGGGCTCAACCCGAAGTGGATCGCGCGCGTTCTTATCCTCTGATTAAAGAAGTTTTGGCTCAGCATACGCATTGCCGAGTGGTGATTACGGGCTTTATGGCTCAGAACTGCGAAGGCGAAACGGTACTGCTAGGTCGTAACGGCTCGGATTACTCAGCAACTGTGATTGGCGCCTTGGCTGAAGTTGAACGTGTGACGATTTGGAGTGACGTGGCGGGCGTATACAGCGCTGACCCTCGTTTGGTTTCGGATGCGTGTTTACTGCCTCTGCTTCGCCTTGATGAAGCGAGTGAACTCGCTCGTCTGGCGGCTCCAGTGCTCCATAGCCGAACGCTACAGCCTGTGGCTCAAAGTGCTATGGATCTCAGCTTGCGCTGCAGCTACCAGCCAGAGGCGGGCTCTACACAGATAGAGCGTGTACTGGCATCGGGTCGTGGCGCAAAAATCATTACCTCTCTGGATGAAGTTCTGATCGTGCAGCTGACTTTTGGTCACGGTCATGATTTTGACCGTTTAGAAAGTGAAGTACTGGAAGGGCTTAAGCGCGCTCAACTTGAGCCGCTTGCTTATGAGCTTGAACCCGATCAGCACTGTTTGCGCCTTGCTTATACAGAAGAGATCGCTGGTGGCGCTTTAGAATATCTACAAGATCACGCGATTGAAGCGGAAATTAAGCTCAAAGAAGGTTTCTCTCTAATTGCAGCAGTGGGTGCTGGTGTGACTAAGAACCCGAACCATTGCTACGGTTTCTACCAGCAGCTTAAGAGCTCGCCGGTTGAGTTTATCTCAGAAGCGAACTCTGGCTTAAGCTTGGTGGCTGTGATTCGTAAGAGTGAAACATCAAGCCTAGTGAAAGGCATTCACTCTCAACTGTTCCAAGCGCAAAAGCGTGTTGCGATTGCCTTGTGTGGTAAGGGCAACATTGGTTCAAGTTGGTTAAGCTTGTTTGCTGAACAAAAGGCTGAACTTGAAAAGCGTCGTGGAATGAACTTTGAATTGGTTGCGGTGGTTGATAGCCAAACTTATTGGTTCGATGATCAAGGCATTGATGCGACTTCTGTGAGCAAGCGTTTTGATGATGAAGCGATTGCCAGTAACGGCAACGACTGGCTAGAGCGTTTGGGTTCTATTCAGGGCTACGATGAAGCGGTTGTGTTAGATGTCACTGCAAGCCCTGTGCTTGCAGCAAAGTACCTGCAAATTGCACAACAAGGTATTCACCTGATCTCGGCTAACAAGGTGGCAGGTTCTGCATCAAGTGAGTATTACCATCAAGTACAGGATGCTTTCGCTAAGATCAGCCGTCACTGGTTGTACAACGCGACAGTCGGCGCTGGCTTACCGATTAACCACACGGTACGTGACCTGCGCGAAAGCGGTGACGATATTATTGCTCTGTCAGGTATCTTCTCGGGCACTCTATCTTGGTTATTCCAACAGTTTGATGGCACGGTGTCATTCAGCGAGTTGGTTGACTTAGCGTGGCAGCAAGGCCTGACGGAACCGGATCCTCGCGCTGACCTCGATGGCTCAGACGTGATGCGTAAGCTAGTGATTCTGGCGCGTGAATCGGGTTTAGATATTGAGCCTGAAAACGTCAAAGTAGAATCATTGGTACCTGAAGAATTACAAGATCTGTCAGTGGATGACTTCTTTGATAAAGCTTCTGTACTGAGTGAAGAGTTGGCCGAGCGTTTAGAGAAAGCGCAGTCTCAACAGAAGGTCCTTCGTTACGTAGCGCGTTTAGAGAAGAATGGTAAGGCAACGGTAGGCGTTGAAGCGTTATCTAAAGAACACGCTCTGGCGAACTTACTGCCTTGCGACAACATCTTTGCGATCGAGAGCAAATGGTACAAAGATAATCCATTGGTTATTCGTGGCCCAGGTGCTGGCCGTGAAGTGACAGCTGGTGCAATTCAGTCTGATTTAAACAGAATGTCTAGCCTGTTTTAATACTTAGAGCGGTTGGTTTAGTACTTAGAGCGATTGGCTTAATAGTCAGATCAATTGCTTTAATACTCAGATTAATTGTTTAAATGCGTAAATAGCATACTATCCACTAAGATAAATAAGGCTGAAAGCACGATGTGTTTTCAGCCTTTTTTCTACATTATTTCTTCTTTGCGACCCACCTATCGGCTTGAGCTTTTCTCACTATCTACTTGAAAAAAATTCATAATGGATCTGTTGACATTAAATCGTATTCAATTCATTCTGGAGACATATAGACGTCTAAACGTCGCTAGGGATTTGAGATTATTTAGTGGTTGCTTTTGCCACAGGGAGAGTAAGATGGGATACACACACGCAAGTCATATCGACGCTTTAAATCAGAATATTGCAGAGCTTTCTGACAACATCAATGTGTCATTTGAATTTTTCCCACCAAGCAGTGAGAAGATGGAAGAGACCCTGTGGAATTCTGTTCACCGTCTTAAAACACTTCAACCTAAATTTGTATCAGTAACCTATGGTGCAAACTCGGGTGAGCGTGATCGTACCCACTCAATCATTAAAGAAATTAAGAACCAAACAGGCTTAGTTGCTGCACCACACTTAACGTGTATTGATGCTAGCCGCGAAGAGCTGATTCAAATTGCCGACGATTACTGGGCAAATGGCATTGAAAGTATTGTTGCGTTGCGCGGTGATATTCCAGCAGGCGGTGGTGCGCCAGATATGTATGCGTCTGATTTAGTCGAGCTGCTTAAATCTCGTCACGACTTTGATATATCAGTAGCGGCATTCCCTGAGGTTCACCCTGAAGCAAAAAGCGCTCAATCTGATCTTATTAACCTAAAGCGTAAAGTGGATGCGGGTGCAAACCGTGCAATCACTCAGTTCTTCTTCGATGTCGAAAGCTACTTACGTTTTCGTGACCGTTGTGTGGCGGCTGGCGTTGACGTAGAGATTGTACCGGGTATCTTGCCGGTTTCTAACTTCAAGCAAGCGTCTCGTTTTGCTGCGATGAATAACGTAAAAGTACCAGGTTGGATGGCGAAGCAGTTCGAAGGCTTGGATGATGATCCAACAACTCGTCAGTTAGTCGGTGCTAGCCAAGCGATCGATATGGTTCGTACGCTAAGCCGTGAAGGTGTGAAAGATTTCCACTTTTACACGCTAAACCGTGCAGAAATGACTTATGCACTTTGCCACACATTAGGTGTTCGTCCACAAGTCGCTGCGCTTTAAGTAAAGTCTAGGAAGTAAAGCCCAAGCGCTTGTAAAAGCTTCTGGTAGTAACATTTCAAATCCTATAGATACAAAAAAGGCTTGGACTCTAAGAGTTCAAGCCTTTTACTTTTCTAGTTTCTAGTTTCTAGTTTCTAGTTTCTAGTTTCTAGTTTCTAGTTTCTAGCTTAACTTAAGCAAGAGCGCCAAGTTCAAGCAGTACTTCGTCAGCCCATACAATCCATGCTTCACGGATCAGTAGGTTACGACGAAGCGTTAGACGCTCTAGGCGTGCTTGCTTGTCTAGTGTAGATGGCGTTGCGTAGTAAGCCGCTTCGATTTCTTTGTAGTGAGAAACCAGCTTGCGAGACTCTTCTACTAGTTCAGCAAGCTGTACACGGTACGCATCAGAAGGTTGTACAGCACAAGCGATTAACTTAGCTGAGAACTCGTCACGAACGGTTGGGTGTGCAGTTGGTTGTTCAAACCATTCACCTAGCGCGCCACGGCCAGCATCGGTGATAGAGTAAACTTTACGATCAGGTTTGCCTTCTTGAGGCTCAAGTACGCAAGTTACCTGGTCGTTCTGAGCCATTTTATTTAGCTCGCGGTAAACTTGTTGGTGGCTAGCTTTCCAGAAGTAACCAATGCTTGCGGAGAATTCTTTTGTGATATCGTAACCAGTAGCATCGCGTGTACTTAAAACGGTTAAAATTACGTGTGGTAATGACATGTCTGAAATCCAAATGGTAAACAGTAAACAAATACTTGAACAACAAGTGTGCTTCTATGGCACGTTATATTGGTTATGTTCAAGTAGCACCAACTTAATCGTTGGTTATGTCACCTTACAAAGCCGTTTATCACCTAGGTTGACCAGTTTATTGGTCGAGTGCCGCAGATTATTATTTTGGAGTGTTTCTGCAGCGGAGCAGTAGTATATCTAAATAATAAGCATAAAGTAGAATACATGGACAAAATAACCCAAAAAACTGACAAAATACTCATTAGTGGTCATTTGGTGAAATAAAAAGGCCGCCAATGGCGACCTTTTGTTTATTTTGTAGATGAAATCACTAATTAACCAGTGTTTCGCATACCTGCTGCAATACCTGCAATCGTCACCATTAGCGCTTCTTCTAGCTCTGCTGGTGGTGTTTCACACTTACGAGTACGGTAAAGCAGTTCCGCTTGAAGCATGTTTAGTGGCTCAACATAGATGTTACGTAGACGAATTGACTCAAGTCCCCAAGGGTCGCTTTGCATCAAGTTCTCGTTATTTTCTACATTCAGCACCGCTTTGATGTCTTTTTGCAGCTGTTCACGCAGTAACTCACCCAGAGGTAATAGCTCTTCGTCAACAAGTCGCTGGTCGTAGTACTTAGCGATTTCCATGTTGCACTTCGAGTACACCATTTCCAACATACCTAGACGAGTCGAGAAGAATGGCCATTCACGACACATCTCTTCAAGTAGCGCTTGATGGCCTTGATCGACAGAGTATTGAATCGCTTCACCAGCGCCTAACCATGCAGGAAGTACCAAACGGTTTTGGCTCCACGAGAAGATCCATGGGATCGCACGTAGGCTTTCTACGCCGCCGTTCGGGTTACGTTTCGCAGGACGAGAACCAAGAGGTAACTTGCCTAACTCTAGCTCTGGCGTCGCTTGGCGGAAGTAAGGAACAAACTTCTCTTCACCACGAACGACGTTGCGGTAAGCTTCGCAAGATACTTCAGACAGCACTTCCATTAGGTCGCGCCATTCTTGTTTTGGCTCTGGTGGTGGCAGAAGGTTCGCTTCTAGAATCGCACTTGCGTATAGGTTGAAGCTATTAACTGCAACATCTGGCAAGCCAAGTTTAAAGCGGATCATTTCGCCTTGTTCAGTTACACGTAAGCCGCCTTTCAAGCTTTTAGGTGGCTGAGAAAGAAGAGCTGCGTGCGCTGGCGCACCACCACGACCAACCGTACCGCCACGACCGTGGAATAGAGTCAGCTCAATGCCTTCTTCTTCACAAACCTTAACCAGCTTGTCCATTGCATCATACTGAGCCCAACCTGCAGACATTACACCGGCATCTTTAGCTGAGTCAGAATATCCGATCATCACCATTTGGTGGTTCTGGATAAAGCCACGGTATAAATCGATGCTCATTAGCTGTTTCATTACGGCTTCTGAGTTGTTCAAGTCGTCTAGCGTTTCGAACAATGGACATACGTCCATGCGGTACGGGCAACCACATTCTTGTAGAAGCAAATGTACAGCCAATACATCCGAGGCAGTACGAGCCATAGAGATCACGTAAGCACCAAAGGCTTCTCGAGGTTGAGCAGCAACGACCTTACAGGTGTCTAAAACCTCTTTGACCTGCTCAGATGGCTCCCAGTCGCGTGGTAACAGTGGGCGCTTTGAGCTTAATTCATTGGTTAAGAAAGCAACCTTATCTTGCTCGCTCCATTGGTCGTAATCACCAATGCCTAGGTAGCGAGTCAATTCAGATAGCACATCTGAGTGACGAGTACTTTCTTGACGAACATCGAGACGAACCAAATGCACGCCGAATGCTTTTAGGCGGCGTAGCGTATCAAGTAGAGAACCGTCCGCGATTACGCCCATGCCACATTCGTGCAGTGATTGGTAACATGCGTAAAGTGGTGTCCAAAGTTGGTCTATGTTCTGGAGAGTTTCTTTCTTCGGTACTTCTGCGTCATGCAGTTTTGCATCAAGCACTTCTAGCGTGTTGTTGAGCAGAGTACGTAGGCTCTTCAGGATTGCACGGTAAGCTTCGTGCTCATCGCCAGCCAATTCACGAACGGCATCATTACACTTGGTCATCGACAGTTCGGTAATCAACTCGTTCACGTCACCTAGGTATAGATCAGCGGCTTTCCAGCGAGACAGACGCAGTACTTCTTTAGTGATGGTGTGCGTTACGAATGGGTTACCATCGCGGTCACCACCCATCCAAGATGAGAAATGAACAGGGCGCGCATCAATTGGCAGGCCTTCACCAAGGTAACCTTTTAATCGACCATCCATTTCACGTAGGAAATCAGGCACAGCTTCCCAAAGTGAGTTTTCGACAACCGCAAAGCCCCACTTAGCTTCATCAAGTGGCGTTGGGCGCTGCTGACGAATTACATCAGAGTGCCAACCTTGAGCAATAAGTTGCTCTAGGCGGCGTTCTGTCTTGGCACGCTCTTTGTGTGATAGGTCGCTTAATTCTAATTTAGACAGACACTCGTTGATCTTAACCAGTTTGTTGATCATGGTGCGACGAGTGATTTCTGTTGGGTGTGCAGTCAGAACGAGTTCAATGTTCAGGTCGCGAACGGCTTGAGCCGCGTCTAGCTTGCTGATGTCATTCTGATTTAATTTGGAAAATAGAGATTGCAGCACATCTGGTTCACAAACATGCTCCTCACAGTGGCGAGAGATAGTATGGTATTGCTCTGCCATGTTGGTGAGGTTGAGAAATTGGTTAAATGCACGAGCAACAGGAGTGAGTTGTTCGTTCGGCAGGTTTTTGATTTCTTCAACTAGGCTGTCACGGTCAGCTTTGTTGCCTGCGCGGGCGGATTTGGAAAGTTTACGGATAGTCTCCACTTTCTCTAAGATAACGTCACCATGTGCATCTTGGATTGTGTTACCTAGCAAGCGTCCCAGCATGCTTACGTTACTCTTGAGAGCGGCGTATTTCTCGTTCATTGTCATCCTGCCTCGTAAAAAAATTACATCCATTGTTCCTTGTTAAGTACACAATCTAGCGAAAAGTGCTGTATCTAGTCAAATAAAGCATTCTAAGTTTGCAATTATTAGGTTTAAAAATGCGGGAGAAGTAAATTTTTCAAAACTTAGGGAAAAAGTGAAATTTAATTACAAGATCGGGCTGTGTCAGGGATAACAGAATAAAAGCCACCTTTTCGGGTTAACACTGATCATTTAAGCATTTTCCTGATCAGTTGAACGATCCTACAGATGGTT